>CAUJFK010000218.1 GCA_963169175.1 Acidobacteriota bacterium
CATTGTAATTTCAAAAGGTTATGCTTGCAGTTTGAATGAGCCATCACCGCAAGTCGAGTCCTTAGATGAATTGGGATTTGAAGGCAATGGAATTTACTACAAAAAAATTGGCGGGCATTGGTATCTTTATTTTGATTGGGGAATCAGCAAACCGGAATGAAAACGAAACATCCTGCAACAACTTTTACCGGAGTTTCAACACTATGAGATCGGTATTTGGCATTATTTTACTAACCATATTTTCGACGAGCGTATTTGCTCAATGGGTGAAGCAGCCGGTGGATACTAAGGCATCATTTCGCGGGCTGTCTGTTGTCAGCGAAAAGGTCGTTTGGGCGAGCGGCACCGGCGGAACGGTGATCAAGACGATCGACGGGGGCAAAACATGGAAGGTAATAGCAGTTCCCGGCGCCGAGAAAGTTGATTTTCGGGACATTGAGGCGTTTGATGCGAACACGGCATATATTTTGAGCATCGGTAACGGCACTTCGTCGCGCATTTACAAGACGACCGACGGCGGTACGACGTGGAAAACACAATTTACAAACACAAACGAAAAAGCATTTTTTGACGCGATCGCATGTTGGGACGCTAAACACTGCATCGCAATGAGCGATCCTGTCGATGGCCATTATCTGCTGATCAATACGACCGACGGCGAAACGTGGCAGCCGATAGTAAGCAACAGCCTTCCCGCCGCCAAAGACGGCGAAGCCGCGTTTGCCGCCAGCGGCACTTGCCTAATAGCTCATGGCAAGGGCGATGCGTTTCTCATTTCGGGTGGAACCGATGCGCATGTTTTCCGTTCAAGTGATCGCGGAAAAACCTGGTCATCGGCGGCGACACCGATAGTAAAAGGCACGTCTGGCAGCGGCATTTTCTCGATCGCATTTCGCGACAAAACGAACGGCGTGATCGTCGGCGGCAATTATGAAAAACCGAACGAGGCGGCAAATAGTCTCGCTTTTACCCGCGATGGCGGAAAGGCATGGTCAGAAGCCAATGGCCTGACCGGCTATCGATCAGGCGTCGCGTATATCGACGACCGTACGATCATCGCCGTTGGCACAAATGGAACTGACATCTCGCACGACAGCGGTAAAACATGGACAAAGATCGGCAGTGAAGATCTGAACGCGGTTGCCGCCAAGGGTAAAAACGCGGTCTGGGCCGTCGGGCCACGCGGCGGAGTTTATAAATTGAAATGACGCTCGCGTGGTACAACATCCTCGGCACCGCCGGTGTCGCGACGATCGTCATTACCTACATCCTGCTTCAAACCGAGCGGGTGCGCAGCGATAGTTTCTATTACTCGCTCCTGAACGCTTTCGGCGCTATCCTGATATTGATCTCGCTATATTTCGAGTTCAACTTTCCATCGTTCGTGGTGGAATTTTTCTGGTTGCTGATCAGTCTATTCGGTATCGGAAAATATCTGAGGCGGAAACACGACCGATAGGGAGTGTGCCCCGTCGATTTTGGGCTACCGATCTTGGATCTTGGGCTGAATACGCATTTCGCGATCTAAGATCCACGATCGACCTGGCTTATGCAAAGTTTCACGACCATCCCATTCAAGACCGAAAGCGCCCACGGACTGACATCGGTCAACGGCGTTGCAAAATTTTCGCCCGCAGGGATCGTCCTTGAATTTGAATCGAAGCTATTTGGCGTGATCAGCCGTGGTGTAAAAGAGGTACGCTTGCCGTTGGCAGAGATACTCGATATTAAGTTCCGGAAAGGCCTTTTCAAACGCGGTGCGAAGATCGAGGTGCGAACACGAACATTCGCAAAACTCGCCGAACTTCCAAACACCGACGGCAAGCTGACACTAAAACTCGTCCGCGACGATTTCGAACGCGCAAAGTCTGCGGTCGAGCAGTTGCAAAGAGACCTTACCGACGAAATAGAATCGCTCCCGCCGCCGCAAACGCCGGTCAGCCAGCTGTTTGAGGACGAGAGCGAAGTGGAGACCAAACCGCTTAGTTAGACGATCCGATCTATCTCGGAGCGCTCATCCGCAGATCCTGTTTCGGCATCAATTTATACTCTTTCGGCGGTTCCGCACCAAGCAGATTCTTTACGAAATAATCCCACCGACGCCTCATCATATAGCTGCTGTCGGCCCCGTATCCGTGGCGGGCATTGGGGAAGATGATCAAATCGTAATCCTTATTGGCCTTGGTAAGAGCATCAACGACCAGCCAGGTGTTGTACGGCGGGACGTTATCGTCCATGTTGCCGTGGGCCAGCAAAAGCTTACCTTTCAGGAATTTTGCAAAGTTCTGATTTGCCTGGTCGGTATAGTTGGTCTTTTGCTTGCTGTCGTCCGTTTCGCTGCTGTGTTTGCCGTCGGGCCCGACCATCAGGCCGATGTAGCGTTCGCCCCAATCATCCTCATAGTTGCGGTTATCGTGGTTGCCTGATTCAGAAATACCTACTTTGTAGAAATCAGGATAGCGGAACATCGCAGCCGCCGTTGCGTAACCGCCGCCCGAATGTCCCCACATACCAACCCGCATCAGGTCGATGAACGGATATTTCCCTGCAAGTTCTTTAATTCCGGCGATCTGGTCCTCAAGCGTATTGTCCGCCATATTGCCGTAGCAAACGTCATGGAAAGATTTCGAACGGTCGGGGTTGCATGTGCCGTCGATAATGATGACGACAAACCCAAGCTCGGCCAGCGCCTGGTGATCCGAACGCGAAGGCGAAAAGCTGCGCCCGCCGACGCCGCCGCCCTGCGGGCCCGGATAAATGTAGTTCACAACCGGATATTTTTTACCACGGTCCAGATTTGTAGGCGTGAACATCAATCCGTAGAGGTCCCATCTGCCGTCACGTGACTTTACGGTTATCGGCGTCGGCGGCCTCCAACCGGTCGCGGCCAACCGCGAAACATCGCCTTTTTCAAGTTCGGCCACAAGCGTTCCCGACATATTGCGGAGAACGGCCACAACAGGAACATCCGGCTTTGAATAATTATCGACAAACCCGCGGCCACCAGGCAGCAGCGTCACCTGGTGATTCCCGTCCTCGGGCGTTAGAAGTTTCAGGCCGCTGCCGTCAAAATTAACGCGGTAAAAATGGCTGAAATAAGGATCGCGGCCCGGTTCGCGGCCATTGGCTTCAAAAAAAATGACGCGGGCCTTTGGGTCTATTTCGACAATGCGTGTAACGACCCAATTCCCTTTCGTGATCTGATTCTTTAGCTGGCCGGTCGCCAGATCATAAAGGTAAAGATGGCCCCAATCGTCCTTTTCCGAATACCATATGAATTCGTTCGAGGCCGGCAGATATCTCCAGTTGACGCCGCCCTGCCCCGATTCATACTGTGTCGCAACGTTCTCCTCGAACACATCACGAACGTCGCCGGTCGCGGGATTGGCGACGCGGAGTTTTGCGTCCTTGTGATCACGGCTTGACGAAACGAAGGCGAGCGATGACGAATCAGGGTTCCATTCGTTATCGTCGAAGCTGCCACCGCACGATATATCGTCGCACAGCGTGCTGCGGTGATCGTCCGGCTGCATCTTCAAGCGGATGGTTTTGCCCGTCTCCACATCAATGATCACACGATGGATCTTTGCTATTTCCTTGTCCTGCGGAAGCGGATATTTCCATGCTTCAAGTTCCGGTGCTCCTACCTTTGTACGGACCAGGTACATATCGCTGACGTTTCGCTGGTCCTGCTGAAATGTCGCGACCTTTTTTGAATCTGGCGACCACAGTACGATCGCACGATCGCTGTGCTTCCACCCGGCGTTATCGGTCGCATAGCCAAAATCTTTCACGCCATCTGTCGTAAGCTGTGTCTCTTTCTTGGTCGCAACATCGCGGACCCACAGGTTCCAATCCTTAATAAAGACTTCGCGCTTCCCGTCCAGCGACCGTACCGCCAGGCCGCCGCCAAAGCGCCCCGCACCGCCGCCTGCCGGATTCGACACGCCGATCTTTTCAAGCGTGTCACCGGTCTGTTTCGTACCGTCCGCGGGATTGACCAGAACATACTCGCGTCCGGTCGGTGTCAGTACCTGGTACCAAAATCGACCGTCCGGCAAGGAAACGGGCCTTACACCGTTTCGGTCAACTAGCGGCGAAGTATTGTAACTGAGCATTTTTTCCGCCCGAGCATAATCGGCCTCGGTCAACTTGGCCTGGGCAAGGACAGCTTGGGCGGTAAACACGAGAGTAAGCGCTATGATATAGATTGATCTGTTTTTCATGGATGTACTTGGCCTAGAGAGAGTCATTAAAATAATACCTGACAGGCGACAATTTGTCATTCAACGCAGTGGTTCATGGCAGCCAGAGATCTCGGACAGCCCATTAGCCGACATACGACCTCACCCGCTTATCTTCAGCGGGCAGCGATCGTGGCCGTCGTGGCGCTCGTATTCTTCCTCGCCACACTCGCCCTTTTCTATGTGCGGCAGCAGATCGGCTACTTTCTGCTATCGACCGGCTTCCTGGTCGTCTATATCTTCACGCTTATCGGTTGGGTGATGCAGAAGAGAAATGTTGTCACGCTGTACGAAAATGGGATCTCCTATCGAAAATTTCGCTCCGCATGGGATGAGGTCCGATCAATCACAGCCAATAAGAACGGACTGGAGATAATTGTGAGCCAACGCGAGAAAACAATTATCCCGCGTTCAGTGATCGGCTACAACCAGATCGTTCAGACAGTAAGAACAGGCGTCGAGAACACCCGCTAGCCGCGAGGCCGCAGGTCAGACTCCGATTCGGATCCCCGCTTGGGCTTGTTCAAAGTATGTTCGGTCCCATCTAAGCTCATTGTTCGTAGTTTTCGTTTCTTGATTCGTGCTTTTCGTGGTCGCGAAGCCGGATCCTGTACCTTTCGTTCGAAGGTTTCGTTTTTTTTAAGCCGGCCCATGAACCACGAAACGCACAAAACAAAGCGACGAAACCTGCGAAACAAGATTACATTAAAGACTGAAATTGGCGAGAACGAGCGTTTCTTGTATCCTATTGATTTGGATCATTTTTCATCCGGAGAACATATGAGTGTTGAAGTCGTGATGCCGCAGATGGGTGAGTCGATCACCGAAGGAACCGTGTCGAAATGGCTGAAAGCTGTTGGCGACAAGATCGAGAAGGACGAACCGATACTTGAGATATCGACCGACAAGGTTGATGCCGAAATCCCGAGTCCCGGTGCGGGCGTGCTCGTAGAGATCAGGCATCAGGAAGGCGAGACCATTGAGGTCGGCACCGTCGTGGCTGTGATCGGGGCGGAAGGCGAGCAATCTGTTGGCGGTGGGCAAGCCGCAGGCGGAGCGGACAGCGCGGTCGCTAAAGGATCGACCCCAGAACCGGCACCGGTGGAAGTTCCAACACCTGAAATACTTACCAGCACCGCCGCAGCTGCTACTGCGGTGAATCCACAGCAGCCCGAGGCATCAGCTCGGCCTGACTCAAGCGCGGCATCCCAAAGTTCGCAGTCCGGCGGAGCTACCGAAGTTGTGATGCCGCAGATGGGAGAATCCATCACCGAAGGAACGGTTTCAAAGTGGCTCAAGGCCGTCGGCCAACACGTGGAGAAGGATGAGCCGCTGCTTGAGATCTCGACAGACAAGGTCGATGCCGAGGTTCCATCACCATCTGCGGGAACGCTATTGGAGATCCGGGCACTGGAAGGCGAGACGGTCGAAGTTGGCTCGGTCGTTGCCCTTGTCGGAGCAAAAGGCTCGACTGGGGCCGCGGAGCCTAAAACCCAAAGTCAAGGGACCGAGTCAGCCGTCACAGCACAAGCACACGCGGCAGTTCCCGCAGGCGAGCCTGTACCGGTACGGACGGCCGCGGCTTCTGCCGGTGCAAACGGAGGCAGTTCAGCTGAAGACCTGCGGCGAACAAAATCGAGTCCGCTTGTGCGAAAGATCGCCGAAGAGCATGGGATAGATATTTCCCGCATCCCGGGCTCCGGCTTAAGCGGCCGCGTAACAAAAGGTGACATCTTGTCGTTCATTGAGACCGGTGCAGCTCTCCGGCCTGAGGACCTGCTGGTCGGACGGGCAAATGTCGCGCCAGCCACGCCGGTGTTTAAAGCTCCGACGCAGGCCGGCATGCCGCCTACTCTCCAGCCTGCCGCGGGCGACCGGGTCGAGAAAATGTCGGTGATGCGCAAACGGATCGCTGAGCATATGACGTTCTCGAAACAAACCTCGGCCCACGTTACCAGCGTTTACGAGATAGATATGTCGCGTGTCGCAAAGTTCCGCGACCAGAACAAGGCCGCATTCCAGCAGCGTTACGGAACCAAGCTGACATTCATGCCGTTCATCTTCCGGGCAGTTACGCAGGCGATCCGCAAGTTTCCGATAGTGAATGCACAGGTTTCGGGTGAGAATATAATTTATAAGGGCGATATCAATCTGGGAATGGCCGTTGCGCTTGATTGGGGCCTGATAGTGCCGGTCATCAAGAGGGCCGATACACTATCGCTTTCCGGACTGGGACTTGCCGCAAATGACCTTGCCGACCGTGCCAGAAGCAAAAAGCTTAGCCCTGACGAAGTAGCCGACGGCACTTTCACCATAACGAATCCCGGCGTTTTCGGCGGGCTGTACGGAACACCGATCATTAACCAGCCGCAGGTAGCCATCCTGTGCGTAGGCACGATCGAAAAACGTCCGCGCGTCCTGACCACACCGGACGGCGATGATTACATTGCTATCCGGACCATGGCGTATTTCGCTTTGACCTATGACCACCGCATCGTGGACGGTGCCGATGCGGAAAGGTTCCTTTCGTTTATGAAGGAATATTTGGAATCCAACGAATTTTCTTTATAGTTCGAACCGTATTCCCTCGAGTCCAAGGTCGATGACTTCGACCTTGAACTCCGGGACTTTCTTCATGTATATCGTTAGATTCCCGCCTTTAAAAAACTCTTGGCAAACGACTTGGATTTGTGTATTCTGTCCACGGCTGAAGTTTTCCTGACCTCTTGCCATTGACACGCAAAACTGTACGATAACGGGACATCTCCATTCGATAGCGTCTATCGGTGTATAGATTACAGACATTCAATTTCCTGGATATTTTAGCCAAATCCGCATAACCCTATTATTTACAATATATAAATAGCCGTGTCGGAAAGTGCGAAGTTTGGCACGATTATTGATAAAGCAACCGCAGGCTGAAGTATTGCCCTTTTTTATTTGAATGTTCGGTCATCCGAAGAAAGCGGCTTAAGACAATGTCGTGATCTAAAGCAAGGGTCGGAGAAGCCGCCCTAAACAACGGCGGCGAAAGGATCGATTTTCAGCATTATTAGGTTTGAAGGAGTTAAGCTATGACAAAGAAAATTACGATATTGGCCTTGAGCCTTATGCTGGGCGCGTTTAGCGTTCTTGCGCAGGATGCGCCGACAAACGGTACAACGGACGCCCAGACAAGAAATCTGGCTGCGGGACAGAAATATAAGATCAAGGGTGTTGTCGTTTCGCAGGACGCCGGCAGCATGATCGTACGCGATTCAGTGGGTGTCGATACGCGAGTGTTGACCAACGGCGCCAGCATTAAGACCAAGGGTGGTTGGTTTGGCGGCGGCGACCCAGTTGCGGCGAACCAGATCGTTCGCGGGCTATATCTTGAGGCCGAAGGACGCGGCGACAACGCCGGTTCGCTGGCGGCGACCAAGATACGCATGGACAAGGACGATTTCCGCGTGGCACAGTCGATCGACAGCCGCGTTGGGCCGGCCGAAGAACGCCTGACGGCGGCCGAGGAAAATGCCCGCCGCGTTTCGGGCCAGATCGATGAGCTGTTGGCCATCTCGAACGCCGCTCGCGGCGGTGCGAAGGCCGCTCAGGAAACGGCCGATGCAGCCATTGCCGGTGTGAACGCGACAAACGAACGTATCAGCGCAATGGATGATTATGTCGTCCAATCGACCGCTACGGTCAACTTCCGCGTTAATAGTGCGATACTTTCACCGGAAGCCAAGGCATCGCTTGATGAGGTTGCATCAGCGGCCCAGTCGATGAAGGGATACTTTATCGAGGTTACAGGTTTTGCATCGGCGGACGGCAGTGTTGCAAAGAACAAGGTGCTTAGCCAGCGTCGTGCACAGGCGGTGATCGATTATTTGGTCGAGAACCACAATGTTCCGCTTCGACGCGTAGGCAACTCGTACGGTTTTGGCGAACTCCAGGCCGTTGCGGACAATACGACCCGCGAAGGCCGTGAACAGAATCGCCGTGTTGAGATCAAGCTTTTGGTAAACCGCGGACTCAATCAGAATGTCGAGGTTCGATCAACAGCATCAACTGAGCCAGGGACCAGCAACGAGGAATAATCTGTCTGGCCGTCATTTAACTTGAGGGCAAAAGCTGCGAAATTGGTGAAAACCTTTTTCGCTCTTTTGCCCTCTAACTTTGTGATGTGATCGTTCATCGATCCAATTAGACCCGCACGGCTAACCTGCTATGAGATCCAAAATCAACAGTATTGCTTTCTCCCTCTTTGCCATATTTGTGTTAGCGACAGCGGCCATTTCGGCACAAACCCCAACGCCGGCACCGACGCCTGTTATCAAGGAAGAAGACCAGGTCATCAAGGTCAGTTCGCGGCTGGTGGTCGTTCCGGTCTCGGTAAGTGACGCGAACGGCGAGCCTGTGCCGGGCCTGACGGCGGCAAATTTTCGCGTGAGCGAGGAAGGCCGCCCGCAGGCGATAGACAGCGTCGGTAACGCGCAGGAAGTTCCGCTTGAGATAGCTCTGCTTATCGATGTTTCGGGAAGCGTGAATCCGCTTTTCGAGTTTGAGAAAAAGGCGGCGGGCCAGTTTCTGCGGACGGTGATGAAGCCGGACGACCGTGCCACGATCTTTTTGATCGGCGACAGGCCATCGGCGACCTTGAAAAGTGAGAATGCGGCTCTCGCGGCCGAACGACTGGCCAAAATCGTCCCGTCCGGCAAATTCACGGCGTTCTACGATACGGTTGCGGCCGCGGCAAATTATCTGAAACAAAACGCTCCGTCAAAAAGCCTTAGGGTAATAATTGCGTTGACCGACGGTGAGGATAATTGGAGCGATCTGGTGCGAGAGTCAGAGAAAGCAACTTACCGTGACGTGGACGTAAACTCGCTTACGCCCGAGAAACGAAATCAGCTTGCGGCAACGACGGACAACGCCCACCGCAACGCGCAAGCGCATATATCGCGCGAACTGCAGAACGCGGACACCGTTTTTTATGCGATCAACCCGGCGGGCAGATCGATAAAGTTGAACAAGATAAGTATGCGCGCCCAAACCGGAATGGAAAAGTTTGCGAACGAAACCGGCGGGACATTCTATTTGCCGAACTTTGCCCCGACCGAGACCAAGGACACGCTTCAGAATTCAAGCAACGCCAAAAAGAACGAAACCACGCTGGACACGATCTTCAAATCGCTTGCCAACGACCTTCGGGCACAGTATCTGATCCAGTATTATTCGGAAGCGGAATATCCGAACAACAAGTTCGTCAAACTGGACGTTGGCCTGCAGCAGACGGCCCCGAATCTCAGGCTAAGAGCGCGGAACGGATATTACGTTAAAAACTGAACATTGGAAATTGGGTACTGTTAAAAGCGGCGAAGATCGGGATCTTCGCCGCTTTTTAGCATAGACAGATGGTGCGATCCTAATCCACTGGCATCATCAGATCGAGCTGGGTGCGGCCCGGTTTTATGAAGACCGGCGGAACTCCCGGGGTGTTGTATAACCAGAACTTGAGTGTTCTGGTCGAGCCGTCGTTCAGCGCCATCGAGAACGTTCGTGAGGACGCGGGAGGAATTTAGGGGCAACTTTGATGAGAGGTATGGATCGATACAAGAAAACCGCCGGGCCTTTGCGGCATCGGCGGCTTCTGTGTATTCACGGATAGGTAATTGCCAAAACTATTCCGCGAATCTTCCGGCCGGGATCGCCGGCTTTCCCATCAATGGCATGGATCGGTCTTTGTTCGAATCAGTGGCCGGCTTTGGCGTTGGTGCCGCAATATTCCCCATCAATACCGGCCGTTCGGTCCGCGGAACAAGCGGCAGGACGACACGCCGCACCGATATAAAATTTCGGCCCAAAATTGGTATCGCCGCCAAGGCCCCGAGCACGGCCAGAACCACTGAAAATGCCGCTGCCGCACAAACCGACAGCCGCTGCTTTACTCTTGCCCAGCCGACCGGGCAATCGGCCGTCAAAACAGTACCGTCACTTCGCTGGAAGTATCTCACACAAAGCTTTCCTTCACTAACCCGCAGCAGATTTTCTGCGTCATAGCGCGTCATTCCCGACAGGTTGTAAACATTAAGCTTGCACTCACCGCAAAACCGCCTCCGCTCATTGCCCTGCATCGCGTTCCAATTCGCCGAACACGGGCTGGCGATCCTGATATTATCCAACGGACTTTCAAACCTATCCATATACACTCCGTAAATACCCGGCTGGTTGCCGATGTGTATTGAACGGAGAAGGTTTAGAAGATTTGCAGTCTATTTTGCCGGGTCGAGAATTTGTAGGGTTAGGATCAAAGATCTGGTGCCGGGACACAGCCAGTTCAGTAGTTAAGATCAGATCGAACGTCGATATTTATGCGTGATCGGCCTTCGGCGTCCGATGCCGATGGCGTTGCGGGACACAATCAGTGTTGGCGGAAGCTGCTGGCGTTTGAATTCATTTGCCGGATGCTCGACCTTGTTTAGAATGCCGTAAACGAGTTCCGCGTCGTGGCCGGCGGCAATGATCTCTTTGGGTGATAATTTTTGCTCAAAGTATAACTCGAGCACGGGATCCATCAACTCGTATGGCGGGAGGCTGTCCTGATCGAATTGGTTTGGCGCCAATTCGGCAGACGGCGGCTTTTCGATGATGCGGTTTGGGATGACCTCACGCCCGGCGCGCTTGTTTATCTCGCGCGAGATCGCCCACACTTCCGTCTTGAGTACATCGCCAAGCACCGCCAATCCGCCGTTGGTGTCGCCGTATAATGTGCAGTAACCGACCGCGAGCTCCGATTTATTGCCGGTCGAAAGCAGAAGGCGCCCCTCGGCATTTGAGATGGCCATAAGGATCACTCCACGCAAGCGGCTTTGTAAATTCTCGGCCGCAAGCGACTCACCGCCGCGCGTCGGCGCCCGCAGATCCATCTGGTCGAGCAGTACGTCAAACGCACCGGAGATCGGCTCTGTCCTCACTTCGCAGCCAAGATTGCGTACCAGTTCCTCAGAATCCTTAATGCTCCCTTCCGACGAAAACGGCGACGGCATCATCACGCAAAGCAGATTCTCGGGCCCGATCGCCTCGGCGGCCAGCGCGGCCACAAGCGATGAATCGATTCCGCCAGACAGGCCGAGAACCGCTTTCTGAAATCCATTTTTTCGCGCATAGTCACGAATTCCGAGCACGAGGGCATTGTGGATCGACCCGATCTCGCCGCCGGTTATACCGCGTGCGTCCGGTTTCCTAACATCCAGCTCGACGGTTTCGACAAACTCTTCAAACGCCGCCGCCTGCAGAATAATGTCGCCTTCTTCATCTGCAACCAGGCTTGCGCCGTCAAAAATAATACCGTCGTTTCCGCCAACAAGATTTACAAAAATGATCGGCACACGATTCGCCTTTGCCCGGTGGGCGACCATATCGCATCGGAGCTGGATCTTGCCCTTATTGTACGGCGAGGCATTAATAGACACGACGAGCTCCGCCCCCATCGCGATGACCTCATCGGCCGGGTCGCTTGCATAAAGGCGTTCCTTCCAAAACGTCTTGTCGTTCCAAAAATCTTCGCACACGACCACGCCCAGTTTTACGCCGTTCACGTCGAACAACTGGCGGCCGCTTTGATTTGGCTCAAACCAGCGCGGGTCGTCGAACACGTCGTATTCGGGCAGAAGCGTTTTATCAACCGTGCCGATCAGCTTTCCGTCCGCGATGATCGCCGCACAGTTAAATATTCTTCTCCCGTTCTTGTTCGGGTTCTTGCGGATCGTACCGACCACGGCCGTTATTCCTTCCGTCGCCCGAACGATCTTCTCAAGCGTATCGCTTGCATGCTCAATGATGTCCGCGTCCTGAAACCAATCCTGAGACGTGTAACCGTGCGTTACCAACTCCGGAAAAACGACCAAGCCAGAGCCTTGCTCCTTCGCCTGCCCGATAGCAGAAACTATCTTCGCCGTGTTCCCTTCGATATCGCCGTTCGTCGTATTTATCTGAGCGATGGTGACCTTCATAGAAAAGATTATAGTCACAGGATCGACAATCCAAAATGGACCGGTCTGAACCCTACGAGCATTCTATGGCGGGAGAGCTCTGAAAGGCCGGGCAATTAAAAGTTGGGCTTGTTCGATACGGGATTACCCTTTTCGGCCTGTTTGAGTCTATCCAGTTTTAAGTAAACCGAAAAAGCGCTGTTGCCGGTACTGTCCAAGGCATCGACAAATCTCTCGCGTTGGTCACCGTCAAAAGTATTGACCGACCTTAGAAGATACTTTGCGTGGAAGAGCCAGTGAAGCGGGGCGTCTCGCTGCAGGCTAGAATTTCTCAAAAACAATCCAAACTCCCGCAGGACATCGAGTTGACCGGGACCGGGTGGAACGACCTGAAAAAGCGAGTTGAACGTAACACTTTTTTGATGGAGGTAGTCAATTTCTGTTTCTTCATCATCAGAACGCCAGGCATTGAATTCTTCTCTGAATTTCTCTAACTGCTCCTGCCATTTCTGCTCCGACCTTTGACTGTTCGTCAGTTCAACGCTGCCATCCCCAAATCGGAGTCTTTTCAACCCGCGCAAAATACTCGCGGCCTTCGGCGACCGCCAGTACGCAAAGGTCTCGGCAGCGGGCTCCAACCTTTCCGGTTTCACGTCGTCCTCCGTCAGCGGCCGTTCAAACATCGAGTT
>CAUJFK010000219.1 GCA_963169175.1 Acidobacteriota bacterium
CTGCACACCGGCCGCAGCCGGAACGATCAGGTTGCCACGGCATTCCGGCTTTGGCTGCGCGAAGAGATAGATGGGCTGCAAACAGATGTCCGCTCAACGCAGACGGCATTGCTGGCGGCCGCCGAGCGGCATGCCAAGGCGGTGCTTCCCGGGTATACACACCTCCCGCGGGCGCAGCCGGTAATGTGGGCCAATGGGTGCCTTGCGTACTTTGAGATGCTCGAACGCGATGTTGAGCGAATGGCCGACGTTGCCAAACGCGTTAATGTGTTGCCGCTTGGTTCCGCCGCACTTGCTGGCACGAGCTTTAATATTGATCGGGAGGCTGTCGCAAGAGAACTAGGTTTCGATAGCGTGTCACGTAACAGCCTCGACGCTGTTTCCGATCGAGACTTTGCGGTTGAGTTTGTTGGGGCCTGCTCGCTGATAATGGTCCACCTCTCACGACTGGCCGAAGATCTGATCATCTATACGACAACCGAGTTTGGCTTTACTACTTTGAGCGACGCCGTTTCTACCGGCTCAAGCCTGATGCCGCAGAAGAAAAACCCGGACGCGCTCGAACTTATTCGCGGAAAGGCGGGCCGTGTCTTTGGCCATCATGCCGCTCTGCTTGCGACGATGAAGGGCCTGCCGCTGGCATATAACAAAGACATGCAGGAAGACAAAGAAGCCGTATTCGACACGCTTGATACGACCCGCATTTGTCTTGAGGTTACCCCGATCGTACTGAACAATTTGTCGGTAAATGAGGCCCGCACGCGTGAGGCCGCGACGAAAGGTTATCTTAACGCGACCGAACTAGCCGATTATCTTGTAAAAAAAGGTGTCCCGTTCCGCACGGCACACGACACGGCCGGCCGAATAGTTCTGGCCGCGATAGAGATGGGCCGCGAGCTGCACGAAATGCCTCTCACAAAATTATCTGAGATCTCGCAGGATATCGGGCAGGACGTTTTTGAAGCGCTCAGCCTTGAAAAAACTCTCAACTCAAAAGGGCAAACGGGCGGAACGTCGCCAACTCGGGTTGCCGAGGCCTTGAAGGCGGCACGGGAGCGGATCGATGGACAATGAATCGCTGCTTGAAGGGATCAAGAACAACGAACTTGTGCAGTTTCTCGGCATAAAGTTGGTCGAGGCCAGTGCGGACAGCGTCGTTCTGACAATGGAAGTAACGCCGAAGGTGCATCAATACGTTGGGATAATGAACGGCGGCATATCGCTTTATTTGGCCGAAACCGCGGCGTCGGTCGGTGCCGTTGTTACTGCGGACCTGTCAAAGGTAACGCCGGTCGGTGTCGAGATAAACGCAAATCATATCCGCGCTGTTAGCAAAGGCTTGCTGACAATAACCGCAAAACCGGTCTTTGCCGGACGCACCATGGCCGTGTGGCAAACGGATATTGTCAACGAAAAAGGCAAGCTCGTTTGCACATCGCGCTGTACACTGCTGCTGCAGAGACGGCCTGCGTTCCGACAGGACCAAGGTCACGGCGCCAATTGAAAACCGCTATAATCCATCCGTGCACAAATTTGTCCTGAATCTGATCACCGAATGGCGAAAACTCGGCCTGCCTTTTGCGGGCGAGACGATAGTCGTTGCGGTGTCGGGCGGGGCTGATTCTTTAAGCCTGCTTTTGGCGGTCGATAACCTGCGGGTGAAGAAAAAGCTCGACCTTCGCGTTATCGCTACACATTTTAATCACAAACTGCGCGGGCGCGATAGCGATGCGGATGAGGAATTTGTAAAACGGATCGCGTCAGAACGAGGTACTGAGCTTGCGATCGGGCATGGCACCATCCAGACAGAAGGAAATCTCGAGCAAAATGCCCGAAACGCCCGCTATAAGTTCCTTGCCGAAACGGCTGAAAGGCTAAATTCCCGTTGGGTCCTGACCGCCCATACGATGAATGATCAGGCCGAGACGTTCCTGCTCAATCTCATTCGCGGCAGCGGCCCGGATGGGTTGGCCGGAATGCGGCCGATACGTGAATTAAGACAGGAAACAAACGACAGGGCGGGCAAAATCGAGCAGCCCCCGCCTGGATCTCTGTTTCCTGTTGTGTCTCCATTCCTCGTCCGCCCGCTGCTGGCTTGGGCCCGCCGCGAAGATACTGAGAATTTTTGCCGTGAATTGGGTGTCGAATTTCGCTACGACACGATGAACGAGGATATGTCGTTCAAACGCGTCAGGGTGCGGAAAATGCTGCTTCCGATGCTGAAGGAATTCAATCCAAAGATCATCGAAACCTTTGCCCGGACGGCGGAGTTGATGCGGTACAAGTCAGAACCACCTGCGTCAGCGGGTGGCCAGGAGACGCCGGAAAGGCCCGGGTTGACCGCCGATGAACCCTCGATCCGTGATCTCAGATCGCTCGAACAGGCCGAACTTCGCCAAAGACTGCGTTCATGGCTAAAAGATCGCCGCGGCAGCCTCAGATCCGTCGGTCTGAAGCATATCGAAGCGGTCGAACGCCTTATCTTTAGCACAAAAAGCGGCCGAACTATCGAACTTCCCGGTTTTGGACGTGTCCACAAGGAAAACGGCCGACTCCGGTTCGAGAACATAAAGGTTGATTAAAACATTCCGCGCAACTACAATCGAAGGTTGACGCTTTACCAGCGTCCATAGGCTGTGGTTTGCCAGCAACCGGGAATGGCCGCATTCTCATCCAATGGTGTTGGTGAAAGCACCTGCCAAGATGGCAGGGCTTAAGTTGGAGGCTATAAATTGAGTTCTAAAGTTAAACAGATACTTTTGTGGGCAGTAATTATCACCGGTGCGCTTGCCTTTGTTTATTTTCTTAACAGCAAGCAGGCGGCCGCCACCAAAGAACTTTCATTCGACGCCGCTTTGACGCGGATAAAGAATAAGGATGTAAAACAGCTTTCGATCAAGCAGGACGGCCTGGACCTGGTCACAAAGAATGATGAGAAGTACACGGCAAAGCTCGACGGCAGCGATTCGACACGCGACCAGATATATGCTGCCGCGCAAGGGACCGATGCCGAAATAAAGCTTGAGTCGCCGTCAAGCGGGCTTGGCTGGCTTATCTTGATCCAGGCGCTTCCGTTCCTGCTTCTAATAGGCTTTTTGGCGTTTACCCTGCGGCAAATGCAGGCCGGGGGCAATAAGGCCCTTAGTTTTGGTAAATCCAAGGCAAAACTGCTCAATAACCAGCAGAAACGCGTCACATTCAAGGATGTGGCCGGTGTCGATGAAGCCAAGGAAGAACTTACGGAAGTCATAGAATTTTTGAAGGACCCGCAAAAGTTCCAAAAACTCGGCGGCAAGATACCGAAGGGCGTTTTGATGATGGGCCCACCAGGAACAGGCAAAACCCTTCTGGCAAAAGCCGTTGCAGGCGAGGCGAACGTGCCGTTCTTCTCGATCTCAGGTTCGGATTTTGTTGAAATGTTCGTCGGCGTGGGTGCTTCGCGTGTTCGCGACCTGTTTGAGCAGGGCAAGAAGAACGCACCGTGCATTATATTCATTGACGAGATCGACGCTGTCGGACGACATCGCGGAGCGGGCCTTGGCGGCGGGCACGATGAACGTGAGCAGACGCTGAACCAACTCCTGGTCGAAATGGACGGATTTGAGTCGAACGATGGCGTTATCCTTATGGCCTCGACCAACCGCCCGGACGTGCTTGACCCGGCACTCTTGAGACCCGGACGCTTTGACCGTCAGGTTGTCGTTTCGTATCCGGACGTTCGCGGCCGCGAAGGCATCCTGAAGGTCCACACACGAAAAATTCCGCTTGATGAAAAGGTAGATGTAAATATCATTGCCCGCGGAACACCTGGCTTTACCGGTGCCGATCTTGCCAATCTTGTCAACGAGGCGGCTTTGGTCGCGGCACGAAGCGACAAGAAGGTAGTTACGCTGAAAGACCTTGAGTTTGCCAAGGACAAGGTAATGATGGGGCCCGAACGCCGTTCGATGGTGATGACCGAAAAGGAACGCCGCCTGACTGCTATTCACGAAGCCGGACATGCTCTTGTTGGAATGAACCTGCCGGACAGCGATCCTGTCCATAAGGTAACGATCGTCCCGCGCGGGCGTGCCCTCGGCATAACGTTCTTCCTGCCGGAACAGGATATTTTGGGCCGTACAAAGGAAGAACTCGAAGCGATGATAGCCAACTCAATGGGCGGGCGCATCGCCGAGGAGTTGTTTATTGGCCAGGTGACGACCGGTGCTTCGAACGATATTGAGAAGGCGACCGAGGTTGCCCGGGCGATGGTCTGCCAATACGGAATGTCTGAACTCGGTCCGCTGGCATTCGGCAAAAAGGAAGAACAGATCTTCCTCGGTCGCGAGATAGCCCAGCACCGCGATTTTTCAGAAGACACGGCCATTCGTATCGATCAGGAGGTCA
>CAUJFK010000220.1 GCA_963169175.1 Acidobacteriota bacterium
ACGTATGGTCGGCGACATGCGCGAGCGAAAGATACGATATCAGCCGCGACATCTGCCGCTCATCAATGCCTTCTGTATAACTCTTCTCGACCAGCCGGCAAAGCGGTGCCGAGCAAACATCCGCATCGATCTCCTGCAAAACTCTCGCGACAAATATCGGCGACCAGTCTGCTCGGCCGGCTATGAGCGAAAGATGTTCGTTGAGCGTTCGCGGTGTATCGATCCGAAACAAGGCCCGCCATGCCCATGACGAAATTACCGGATCCTTGTCAGAAAGCACTTTCTCGATCTCGGCGTAAGCCTTTTGATCGCCAAGATTTCCAAGCGTGTTGATCGCAAGCAATCGCTTGTCGAGCATCGGGCTTTTCAGCATTTTTACCGAAAGTTCTGACAGATCTACTTTCTCGGCGAGAAAATTCAATCCCTGCTTTGATTCGCCAACCAATGACTCGTGAATGTAATTCCATTCGTACAACAGGTGCGGCACATCGCGGCGGTCAAGATGCGGGTTTAGCTCAAAAAAGCTTTTGGCATTTACCGCCAGTTCCGGCCTACTAGTCTTTTCGTGATCATCAGTTTCAAATATGTCCGTCGCTTCAAAAAGTGTGGTCTCCCATTTTTGAACGACCAGCTCGTGGGCTTGCTTCGTGCGTTCGGACCGGGCGCGCAGGGCGAAGATCAGGCCGATACAGACAATGCTGAGTGCCGTCAGCAGCCCGCCTGCCCACGCCGCGATCACGGCCGCAGTATCAGAAGCGAAATCGGATACCAAAATTCATCCCCCGGCGATAATATAGATCTCCCTGACGGTGAATAATGCCGTCCGCGTTGAACCCGACATTTTTGTTGATCCAATATCTGGCGGACACGCCAACGCTCCAGGTATTTGACCGCAGAACACCAAGCTGCGGGCCCAGATTTTCGTGCTCGCGGCCGAAAGTGACCGTAGCACCAACGCTGTTGCGGGCATCATTCAAATAGCGGTTGTACTGTATCCGATGGGTCGGAGCAATACCGGCGTTCGAAAGGTCCGTAAGATACAGCGTATATGCCGCCCGATTGTTGCCCCAGTATTTTTCCGCAATTCCATAGACAGATGTCGCCTTCACGGTGTTATACGTCGTGTATTTGCCACCGACATGGGCGACGAAGCCGTGTTTCAAAACGCGCTCTGCCTCGACCGTGACCGAGAATTTGCCGGCGAATCGATGCGTCGGGCTAAACATGCCCTCGGCCGTAATGGCCCATTTCTTTCCAAACGGTTTATAGAACCCGGCGGCAAGCTCCTGATCGCGGATAGAATTTCGTTCGCTGGCGCGGAATGTTGTCCAGACGATCTCGCGGTTTTTGAACCTGCGTTCAAGGTACATCGACGCGGTCCGCCACGTTCCCAAACCCCGTGTCAGCGATTCTTGCGAGTATTGCAGCTGAACCTCGTATTTCGTCGGTTCCTCATCCGCCGGCGCGGCCGTATTTTCATCGGCGGCCGGAGTGGCAGGCGTTTCCGATTGGCCGAAAACAGCTGTCGCTTGACCCAATAACAATAGAAAGAGGAGCAAAACTATTCTCTTCATTGCGATTACTTCATCAGGCGATTCATTCGTGCCATCAGTTCAGGCAGCTTGAATGGTTTGGTTACGTAATCGTCGGCACCGCCTTCAAATGCCTGGACGACGCTTGCTTCGCTGGATTTGGACGTGAGCATGATAACGGGCACTTTTTTCCACGATCTTGTCGAGCGCAGCCTTGACAGCACCTCAAAACCATCCGCAAATGGCATCATAATATCGAGCAGAACAAGCTTTGGAGGGCGGCTGACAGCCATGGTTTCTATGGCATCACGGCCGTTTTTGATGATTTCGACCTCAAACCCACGCTGCATCAGCCAATGGCTAAGCACGCGGGCAATGAGCACGTCGTCATCGACGATCCAGACAGCGTTCTCCTGCTCAACGGCAAGAGCCTTTTTCGACATACTTGATCTCGTGGTTTGTCTATTTCGAAAGGAGAAGGTTGAATTAAGCTTGGTGAGGGTGAATGGAAGCTATTCGCGCTAGAACAGCCGAAAAGAGTATAGCACACATATAAACATAAGAAAACAATGTTGTTTTTTAGTTTTGTCCTTCAGTGGGGCTGATACACTTCTTTTTCGTGATCCTCGTGTCTTCGTTCCGCGGGTTTCGTGGTTGGGTCTTCGTCCATTGTCACGAGACTCACGAATTAATGACAAGAAAAGGAGCAAAACCTGAGCGGGCTTTGGCAGATAGCATCCGGCTTGTTTAGTTTGTACTTTGGCAGAACAATATGTTCTGCCGCAAAAGATGAGAACGGTTTTAACTAGATCTATTGCCGAAGCCGCCGAGTTTATTCGATCCGGCGGAACGGTCGCATTTCCGACCGAAACGGTTTACGGCCTTGGGGCTGACGTATTCAATGTTGATGCGGTCGCCAGGATCTTCGAAGCAAAACAACGGCCACCAGACAATCCATTGATCGGGCACATCAGCGAGCATGGCCAGATCGACATGCTCGCGGCTGAGATTTCGATCGATGCCAGCGGCCTGATCGAGGCGTTCTTTCCCGGGCCTTTGACGCTTATTGTCCCAAAGACGGCCCGTGTTCCACTGATCGCGACGGCCGGGCTCGATACCATCGGCGTTCGAATGCCGTCCGCCGAACTGGCCAGAGAGTTTCTCGCAGCTTGCGGCACGCCCGTTGTCGCTCCGTCGGCCAATCTATCCGGCCGTCCAAGCCCGACGACGTGGCAGGCTGTATTCGAAGATCTTGACGGTCGCATTGACTGCATTCTGCAGGGCGAAGCAACCGACCACGGCCTCGAATCGACCGTGGTTGACTGCACCATCATGCCCCCGGTTATCCTGCGATTGGGTTCACTTTCGATCGAGGCGCTTCGTTCCGTGGTGCCGGAGATAGGCATTCATAGGCAAGACCCCACACTTGCCCAGCGAAGCCCCGGCCTTCGCTACAAACACTACGCCCCGAATGCTCGTGTAGTGCTCGTTGATTCTCCTTCGGAAATAGGGGCCGATACTGGCTCCGCATACATCGGGCTTACGGAACCAGCGGGGGAATTTGCGGAAACGATGGCCTGCGGCTCGGTTGAAGATTATGCCCACACCGTTTTTGCCTTTTTCCGCAAATGCGATAAGGCTGGCATCGATACGATCTATTGTCAGATGGTCAGCGAGGCGGGGATCGGTGCGGCACTGATGGACCGTCTGCGGCGGGCGGCTTCACATTGACGCTTATCGTGCTTTTACAAAGACAATAGCCATTTCACCGTTATCCCGAATGATCTCGGAATCGAACAGCGGGCTTGCGGCAAGTTGGCTTTCGTATTCGACCGGGACGATCACGAGTGCCGAGCCTTGACCGGTTTTCCTCATCTCGTTCAGTACCTCAGCCGTTCCGGGCAGCCGTTTTTGCTTGCCCATGTCATCACGCATCAGTCGTCCAGCGGCGTAAAATTCGGCGTTGTGCGAAACAGTATGCATCGTCAGGACCTTCAGATCGCCATAACCCCGGCGATCGGCCTCCGCGATCAGGCCCTCGACCGAGTCCATATCCGCAAATTTCGGCAAGGCGAAAATAATAACGCACGTCAGAACGACAAAAGTCGTCATCGCCAAAGCTTTTAGGGCCGAAGCCCGCCGCCCGTGGCCGCGAATAAACTGCATAACGTACAGAGCAGCTATAACTATTGCCGGAGGAACAGCCGGGAGAATATATCCCGGAAGTTTCGAACCGGAAAATGAAAAAAATACTAGCGGGACGGTGAGCCACACCGCTGAAAAGCGGAGCAGGGCGGCGCGTGGCATGCCGGGTGTTCCGTCCCGATGAAAAACTTGCTTACCGAACTTCCAAACCGCCATCACAAAGAATGGCAGCCAGGGAATGGTCATCAACGGCAAGACCCAGAAGAAAAAATAGAACGGCTGCGGGTGCAGATATTTGTTCGAGGTGTATCGCTGAAAATGATGCTGGATGAAAAACTCGTCAATAAATTTCCAACTGTTCTGCATGTACATTGGCACGTACCACGCGGCGGCGACCGCCAACGCGACGAGCGTGCCCCAGACAAGGCTGACAAGAAAGCTCCGGCTGGGCACTCGCCAAGAGATAAGAAAATACGCACCGACAATTGCGAACGGAAACACTATTCCGACCAGGCCTTTGGCGAGCAGTGCGACACCAATAAAGAAGTAAAAGCCGAATAGCGATAGGAAATGGCCCGATGGCTTTCGAGCCGAGCCAGGGCGAGCATCGTCCAGATCGAAGAGAAAGAAGCACACCATTGCCGCAGTCATCGGAAACGTGAGGATGATATCAAAGCTTGCCCCACGCGAAAATACGGCCAACCCGAGCGAGGTTGCCGCGATAAGCGCCAGCCAGTTGGCAAATTCAGCGACCCGCCTTCCTTCTTCCTCGGAGACCTGTTCTATTTTTCGCCCCAACAGCCACAGGGCCGCGATCGTACCCAAACCAAATAGCGCAGACCCGAACCTTGCCGAAAATTCCGATACACCGAAGAGGTTGAACGAAGTGATCTGTAGCCAATAAAGCAAGGCCGGTTTCTCAAACCAATCAAACCCGCCAAGCGTCGGCGTTATCCAATCTCCACGCAGAAACATTTCGCGCGCGACCTGTGCGTAACGCGGTTCGTCCGGCCCAACGAGCGGAACGTTCAAGCCGAAAAAATAAACAAATACGGTGACCGCCGCTGCCGCGATCCAAAACGATCTTGAGTTCGATGGCCGTATCTTTGTCATTTACCGAAACTTAGCCGAAAATGATAAGTATTGCCGAATTTGTTTTCGGATACAAACCAATGGAAATTGAGGATGTTGAACGCGCAAATAGCAATGCGCTTAGGGCAGCGGCGATCGGCGTAGGCAGTCTTGGCCGCCACCACTCACGCAATTACGCTGAGCTGGCCAAGGAAGGCCGAGTAGAGTTTATCGGCGTTTGCGATTCAAATCCTCAAACGGCTGCACAAATTGCGGCGGAGCACTCGTGTGCAGTTTTCACCGATTGGCACGGCCTGCTTGGTCAGACGGATGTCGTCTCTATAGCTACCCCTACTGAAACGCACTGCGAGATAGCCTGTGCATTTCTCGACGCTGGCACGCACGTTCTGGTCGAAAAGCCCATGGCTCTGACCCTCGACGAATGCGACCAAATGATCAAAGCTGCCAAAAGATCGGGGGCAAATCTGATGGTCGGCCAGTTGGAACGCTTTAATCCGGCAATGGCCGCCCTGCGGCCGCATGTGGTGAGCCCGCTCTATTTTGAGATCCATCGCGTCTCGCCGTTCCCGAACCGGTCGCTGGATGTGGATGTCGTGCTCGACGTGATGATCCACGATCTGGATGCCGTGCAGTGGATGGTGGGCAGCAATGTTGAAGTATCGGCAATCCACGCCGTGGGCATTCCGGTCATCTCAGATAAGGTGGACGCGGCAAATGCACGCATCGAATTCGCCAACGGTGCCGTCGCCAACATAACCGCATCGCGGATCGGCACAGAAAAGATAAGGAAAACCCGCTTTTTTCAAAAGAATGCCTACGTCGTGCTGGATTACGCAACCAAGTTTGCCTCGCTGACCTCACTCAACCCTGAGGCCGCTCATCCGCTGCTTGGCATATCGATCAACCGCCTTGCGATAAACGACATAGAACCGCTAAAGGCAGAGATCACAGCATTTCTCAACTCGATCGAAAGCAGAACCGAGCCACCGGTCACAGGCGCCGAAGGACGCCAGGCTGTAAGCCTTGCTATTGACGTACTTGCAAAGATCCATGAACATCGCAACCGGCTGGGTGTTTAGCGGCAGGCCAAGGCGAATTCCTCGAACCCGTGAGAACAGCGAGTAATATCGATAGGGTTCGGAATGCTTATTTCTTGCTTTTCCTCTAATACATCCTCTTCCCGCGATCAAAACTAAAACCTACCACAGAAAAAGACGAAATATTAAAATGAAAAAGAGGCCGCCCATTTTTTGGACACCCTCTTCCCACCCCAATAAATTGGACTTTATGCCGATGCTGCTCCCGCCGCGGCGATCTGCTCCTGGATCGACTTCATCCATTCGCGGGTCTTTGCGACGCGTTCCTTGCCGTTCGGCGAATCATAGATAACCTTTTCCAGATTCTTAAAGGCCTCGGGCATTTCCCATTTTGTCCGCAGTTCCCCAAGAAACGGCTCGATCTTTGCGAACACACCGATTTGCTCACCGTTCGTTTCACTGAACAGTTCGGCATCGATCGCGCCATGGGCCACGAGCGTTGCCGCCATGTCCCAATAGGACATGACCATACGCAAATATCCGCCCACTTCCGGGTCCATCATTGTTTTCTCGATGTCTTCAGCACTCGTCGGATTAAACGTAAACATCCAATTTCGGGCCTTGCGCATCGTTTCCTCGCGCCGCAGATCGTATAATTTTAGAATAAGATCCGCTGACTCAACTTTGCTCATAAAACAGGTACCTCCAGAAAAAATTTGTAACGAAAGTCTATTCCTGCGGAAACGATGTGTCAATAGCGAAACGTAAGTTAGGATAAATGCAGCATGAACGAACGAATATCAGGTTTTTTACAGGAACGCATTGATGCAAACGATTTCCCGTCAGCGGTGTATCTGATTGCGAAAAAGGGAGATATCGTATTTCAGGACGCTCTCGGTCACGCTGTCGTCGAACCCGAATCTATAGCGGCTACACTCGATACGATCTATGATCTGGCAAGTTTGACCAAGCCGTTGGTGACAGGCCTCCTCACGGCCTCGCAGATTGAACACGGCAGTATTGGTCTTGAAACTCGCTTGTGCGACGATCATATTGTATTCAACGGGTCACAGGCCGCTTCCCTGACGGTCAAAGAGCTTGTTACACATACGTCCGGGCTGCCTGCATGGCGTCCGTTCTATTTACTTGCGAAAAATGCATCACCGAAAGAAATAGGACGTTTGATCGCCGAACAACGATTGGCCGGCCGCGGAAACGAGGTCGAATACAGCGATCTAAATTTTATTGCGTTGTCCATCCTGATCGAAAATGGCCGTCCCGACGGTGAATTTGACCGATCGGTGGCAAAGGAATTGGGACTTTTGAGAACGGCTTTCAATCCCATATCCCACGGCTTCGATCGCTACGAGATCGCGGCAAGTGAGCTGGGGAACGGGTACGAAAAGCAGACCTGCATAGACCAGGGATTTCTGGCTCCAGAAAATGGGAAAGGCGGCACTCCAAGCCCATTCCGTGACAATATGATCTGGGGCGAGGTCCACGACGGCAACGCCTATTTTACGAACGGAGCCGCCGGCCATGCGGGGCTTTTTTCGACGGCCGAAGAGGTTTTTAAGATCGCACTGCAGTTTCTGCCGAATCACACGCGGCTGTTACGGCATGAGACGTGCGAGCTATTCCGAACCAATTTCACAAAAGGCCTTAGCGAGGACCGCTCGTTTGGGTTCCAGCTAGCATCGACCAAAGATTCGACGGCGGGAACAAAGATGTCGCCGGAAAGCTTTGGGCACAATGGATTTACTGGCACAAGCCTTTGGATCGACCCGGTCAACGACCGAATTTTCGTCCTGCTCACAAACCGCACCCACAACCACCCGCTTCCGTTCGTAAACATAAACTCTGTCCGCCGCCGCTTCCACGACCTGGCGATCGAGGAACTGGACGGACGTTAGAAATGCCCAAGCGCCCCCTCTTTCTTTTCCTGTATTTCGGGTTCTCATTTCGTACTGCTTCGTGGTCAGGGCCCGGCTTCGCCACCACGAAATGTACGGATCAAGAAACGAAATTCACGAAAGGAGGGTTTTAATTGCTCGGCCAAAATAGTTAGCAACGCGTCTTATGGTTAGATAATCAAAATTTCGCTTTCCCCAAAGTACATCTGTCTTAGACGGAGATCCTACAAATGATCAGACGCATTTTGCCCGTGATCGGGCTCTTTGGGGCGGCAGCACTCTCAGTTCTTGCACAAAACAGCACGGCCACGCGCCCTCGCGTTGTCCCTACGCCAAGGCCTGCCCCACCAGTAATACAAGGCGAAGCTCCTATTTCTGAGAGGCGGAGCGGCCCGCCCGTTCTCGGTGGCGACAGCACCAGGCGTCCGGCCGCGAACCCGACACCTACGCCGGCAGGTGACGGTGACGGTATCATTCGCGTCGAGACGAACCTGATAACAATGCCGGTCTCCGTCCTCGACCGTGACGGCCGGTTTGTTGGCGGACTGTTGCAAAAGGATTTCCGCATTTTCGAGAACGGCGTTGAGCAGAAGGTCGATTTCTTTCAATCCGTCGAGAAGCCGTTCACCGTGGTTCTGATGATCGATGTCAGTCCGTCAACGGCATTTCGCATCGACGAGATACAGCAGGCGGCGATCAGCTTTATTGACCAGCTTAGGCCGAGCGATCGAGTGATGGTCATTGCGTTTGACGAAAACGTTCAGATACTTACCCGGCCGACCAATGACAAACGTGTTCTGCGAAACGCCATCTATCGTACTGAAATAGGCGACGGGACCGGACTTTATGAGGCGGTCGATCAGGTCATAAATCGTGAGCTCGCCCAGGTCCAGGGCCGAAAGGCTGTGGTCTTGTTCTCTGACGGCGTTGATACCACATCCAGACATGCTTCGTACCAAAGCACGGTCGCCGATGTCGAAGAGATCGACGCACTTGTTTATCCGATCCGCTATAACACACAAAATGACAACTACGGCGGCGGATGGGGCGGCGGTGGACGCGGCAATACGCGGAGGCAAGCGCGAATAGGCGGCATCATCGGCATACTGCTTGGCGGCAATCTTCCAACGATGGGCGGTGGCGGAGGTGGTGGAGGCCGCGGGAGTTCGAGCGAATACGAACTCGGCCGCAAGTATCTCGAAACCCTTGCACAAAACAGCGGCGGACGGAATTTCGAGGCCGATACGACCGCCAACCTGGATGCAGCGTTTTCCGGGATCGCCGAAGAACTGCGGCGGCAATACTCGCTTGGCTATTATCCGGAAAACGTCGGCCAGCCTGGCGAACGGAAACAGATCAGAGTCCGCGTAATGCGGCCGAACGTAGTGGTCCGTGCTAAAAACAGCTATATTGTCGGTCAAAACAACGATCGCCTCGCCGGGACGTAAACTTTACGCTCTTCTTATATCCATAGCGGCCGGTACCAAGGCCTAGCGGTACCGGCCGCTTTCTTGGCTCTCACGGCCCGCCTGCTTCATGCATCTTTTCGTACGCACAAAAGCATCGTATAATCGACTTTCGGCCCGTTTCCAAGTCGTCCAATGAAGGCTCTTCTGTTACTGATCATCGCGGTAGTTGGCCTTGCGGTGGTTCCGTGCGTTTCGGCACAGTCCAGACGCGTTGCGCCCGCGCGATCGAACGAAAAGCGAAATCAGGATGGGCGGCCGAAAGAAGCCAGCCCCACACCGACACCTACGCCAGCCGCCGAACCGGTCGATGATGGAGGAGAGGTGATCTCGGTCGACACTCGACTGGTCAGTATTCCGGTTCGCGTACTGGACCGCAAAAATCGTTTCATCGGCGGCCTGAAGAAAGAGAATTTTCGTATTTTCGAGGATGGTGTCGAGCAGGAACTTGGCTATTTCACCAACGAGGCACAGCCCTTCACGGTCGCTCTTGTGCTGGACATGAGCTATTCATCGGCATTCAAGATCGAAGATATCCAGAACGCCGCAATATCCTTCATCAATCAGCTTCGCCCGGAAGACAAGGTCATGGTCGTGTCATTTGATGAAGAGGTACACATGCTTACCGAGGCGACGAGCGACCGCCAACGCATCTCTGCGGCAATACGCAGCACGCGAATAGCGACCGGCACCAGCTTGTACGAAGCGGTCGATTTGGTGATGAACTCGCGGATGCGGTCGATACAGGGCCGAAAAGCGATCGTCCTGTTCACCGACGGTGTGGACACCACCAGCCGCCGTACCGATGACCGGCAAAATCTGCACGACGCCATGGAACTGGACGCCCTGATCTATCCGATCCGCTATGATACTTATGCCGACGTACAAGCGATGAAAGATCGCCCGCCCGTGGTATTGCCGCCCGGCCTGCCCGTTCCTGATAAGGGCACACAACTGCCCGGAAGTACGCCGACGACATTGCCGACGAGCATGCCATTCCCACTGCCAACAAGACGGCCGCGTGACCGAGATCCGCGAGATAGCAGGCGGGACGACCCGAATGATCCGACGCTGCCGCCGACTCGTCCGCCGATCACGGGCCCGGGCCAGCGCGGTACGACCGCGGAAGAGTACCGGTATGGCGAAGAATATTTGGACAAACTGGCACAGTCCACGGGCGGCCGGCCGTATCAGGCACCTACGTTCGGGCATCTCAATGACGCCTTTGCCCGCATTGCGAGTGAGCTTCGTGAGTTTTACAGCATTGGCTATTATCCGAAGGATGAAGCAGCCCCGGGGACAACCCGGCGGATAAAGGTGAAGGTCGATCAGCCAGGCGTTGCCGTCCGCGCACGAGACAGTTATGTAGTTGCAAAAAGCAAGAACTAGATCCGGATCCCGTCGTGTATCGTCGCCCCTTTTGGAACAATGATTATCCCCTCACGGATGAAATAGCTGCCGTCCTCGGCATCCATTCTGTCGATCCTTTCAAGATTCAGGAGCTGCACGTTCTTGCCGATACGAACATCCTTGTCGATGATCGCCCGGCGGATCAGTGTATTCTCTCCGATCCCGATATGCGGCGTCCCGCTGGCCAGATTCGCATCGATCTCCTCGATCGATTCAAAAAAATCAGATCCCATTACGATCGAATCCTCGATCCTGACACCCGGATCAAGCCGGTTCCTAAGGCCGATGATCGAATTGCGGGCGTAAACGCCGTTTAGAATGCAGCCCTCGCAAACCATTGAGTTATCTATATCGCAGCCATGAAGCTTTGAAGGCGGAAGATAGCGGCTGCGGGTATAGATCGGGGCTTCCGCGTTAAAGAAATTGAATTTCGGCAGCGGTGAGGCCAGGTCAAGATTGGCTTCGTAAAATGCCCTGATGGTACCAATGTCTTCCCAATAGTTGTCGAACAGAAATGCCTGGACGTTATATTTGTCGATTGCGGCCGGAATGATCTCGCCGCCAAAATCGACCGCCGCTATATCTGACCTGAGAAGCTCCTTCAATTTCTCATAATTGAATACGTAAATACCCATTGAGGCGAGAAACGGCCGCCGCTCGGCCTCGTCGGCCGTGAGTCCAAAGCTAGTTGTATCAACCCGCATTGCCTCAAGGGCGTCACCTTTCGGCTTCTCGCTGAACTCAAGGATCTTGCCCTTGTCATCGGCTTTCAAGAGTCCAAAGCCCTCGGCATCTTCGCGTTTTGCCGGAATGACCGAGATAGTTACGTCTGCCTTGGTCTCAAAATGACGGGCAAGAAACCGGCGGTAGTCCATTCGGTAAAGGTGATCGCCGGAAAGGATGAGCAGCGTCTTTACCTTTGACGTCCTCAGGTGCGGCAGCATCTGCCTGACCGCGTCCGCTGTTCCCTGGAACCAATCGGAGTTGTCGTTACGCTGTTCCGCGGCCAGTATCTCGACAAATCCCGTCGAGAATGTCGAGAACCGGTAAGTCCTCGATATATGTCTGTTCAGCGAAGCGGAATTGTACTGAGTAAGAACAAATATTTGCGTGATGTCTGAGTTAATGCAGTTTGAGACCGGCACATCGATCAGACGATATTTGCCGCCCAACGGCACAGCAGGCTTCGACCGCTCGCGGGTCAGAGGGAACAGTCGCGACCCTGCACCTCCGCCAAGAATAACCGCAACGACATTCTGGTTATGACTCATCACGATCAGACCTTCCAGATATTAGGAATATGGGAACAACCACAGCATAGACCTAATACTCAGGCGTTTCAAGCCAATTATTTGGGAATAGGGCATTTAACCAGCGACTCACTCTCAGCCGGCATCTCTGGGATAACCTGAAAGGCCGGACAAACAGCCCCCTATGGATATACTGGATCACAGGTTTTTCTCCTATTGTGTCTCTGCCGTGAAAGCGGCGTCCTCAGTGGTAAATCAGTGCGTCGATCGATTTTCCGGAACGTGTACCATGCAAAATAACGTACTATTGTGTTAGCGTTGGTATTCACCTGAGATCGATTTGCTTGCTATGTGGTACTGGACAAAGGTTCTCTTCCTCATCTTCCTCGGGGCCATTCTTGTGTGGTTCTTGTATGAGCTTGTCACGTTTCCCAGCATCTCAAGCCTTAGGACCGAAAACCCTGTTACTACGTCGATGATCGAACATCGCCTTTCCGAAGCACACGAAGCGGGCCGCGAGGCGCGAAAATTCATGATCTGGACGCCGATGGAACAGATCTCACCAAATCTTCAAAAAGCAGTGCTGGCCGGTGAGGACGCTCGCTTCTTCGAGCACAACGGCTTTGACTGGGATGCAATAAACAAGGCATGGGATGAAGCGGTCAAGGAAGGAGAAAAAGAGGCAAAGGCCGAAGGCGATTATGATCCGAACGACTGGATACCGCCGATGCCGAGTTTCAAACGCGGTGCCTCGACCGTGACGCAGCAGTTGGCAAAGAACCTTTATCTGTCCGAAGACCGCAATTTTCTTCGCAAGGGCCGCGAGGCGGTTTACACCTACTTTCTCGAACGCGAACTTTCCAAAAAGCGCATTCTTGAGATCTATTTGAACGTGATCGAATGGGGCGACGGCATTTACGGGGCTGAGGCAGCTTCACGCAATTATTTCAAAAAATCCGCCTCGAACCTCACCCGCGAAGAGGCGGCCTTCCTTGCGGCAATGGTCCCAAGCCCGCTAAACGTCTTTAATCCGCAAAAAAACCGGAAACGTGTTGTCCGCCGCCAGCGTGCGATATTGCGGGGAATAAACAGCATCGCACTAAAATATTGATGCCTGTCACCGAGCGACGCCGAGGCAATTTACTTAAGTTTTAAAACGAGATGATCTGAGTCTGCGCCGGGAGTGGTGAGACGTCGCCAGCCGAAGCCGTAATTACAATATTGTGGCTTTCCGGTACATCGCGAAACAGCTCTTCCAGATTTGGTGCGGGAGATCGCTGTTCTGCACGTTGTACATCGGGATCGATGAGCGCAAGCCGGCGCAACAGATCGTGGAGATGGCGGCTTCCCGTTCCGAACTCTCCTGTCTCAGCCGGAGTGATCAATCGGACCTCAGCGTCGGTTGTCAGCAAATGAGCCGCAACGGCAGCAGTTCGGTCAACAGCCTGTTCAAAACTCTCTGAGGCGTTAATATCTTTGCCGGCATTTTCCGCTTCGATCTTCTGGCGAAGGGTCATGTTGCTGTCCGTGGCCTCGATCCGTGTGTCGAAGTAGATCGTCACCTTTCGCTCGTCTTCGGCGGCAAATTCGCGTACCATCAGCGATCGTGAGCGTGCCGTGGCCTTCCAGTCAATACGCCGAAGGTCGTCATTCGGCTGATACTCCCGCATCGAAAGCAGGTCCTGGCCAGAGCCGCGTTTGCTGGTGGCGGCCTTACCGGTATCAATCGACGCGGCCGCGGCATCGAAGGTCACATCGTCGATCCGCGGGAATACGATGAGCTCGGTCTCACGTGCCGCCAATCGCTTTCGATGGCGAAAGAAGCCGAAAGGAAAACGGGTCGAAAGTTCAAAGTCTTTGATGAGAAATCGCCCGCGTCGGGTAAAAATATGCGTGTCCTTGTTCTCGACCGATCCGTGTCGGGGTATGTGGACGAAGTAGCTTAGCGTCCTTCGCATGATCGGCGGGCGGGCCAGCCTCGCCGCCAGGCGGTCCGGCAGGATGCGTTTCAGATCGTCCAGGATCGAAGATCGTTCGTGTTCGCGGCCCCGCACCTCGGCGACGACCGAATAGCTTGGGAAGAAGCGTTTTCGGTTCTCGATGGTGACAAGGATCGGCGTCTCTTCTCCGGCAAAGATGATCTCGGG
>CAUJFK010000221.1 GCA_963169175.1 Acidobacteriota bacterium
TACGCTCATAAGATCGTCCAACAAACTTTAGTTTGTTGTTCCGACAAACTAAAGTTTGTTGGACAAATAAAAAGGCCGCCCGTAGGCAGCCGTTCCGCTTCATTCAAAATTGGCTGGGGCGGGAGGATTCGAACCTACGAATGCCGCTTCCAAAGAGCGGTGCCTTACCACTTGGCTACGCCCCAATGCCACCTTTTAAGAATTAAGATCGGAAACGGCCAAGAGTGTCCTGCTGTCCTGCATACTTTAGTTTGCAGATCAACAAACTAAAGTTTGTTGGACACCTTCTCGCGATACTCCGTCCGCGAGACTGCCGTTACGGTAAACTTTCGCCAGTTGACCTCATCGTCAAGGGCTTTCATTGCTGTTTGCCGTGTCTTTTCATTGTCAAAAACCGCGAAGACGCTTGCTCCGCTCCCGCTCATCATTGCCCCAACGGCCCCAAGTCGCAACAATGTATCCTTGACGCGTTCGATCTCAGGATATGCCGCAAAAACCGCGGGTTCCATGTCGTTTGTAAGCACCGAATGCAAGAGATCAAGCTTCCGGGCCTCAAAACGACAAACAATGAGAATACGTTCCGCATCCGAAGTTGTCAAGTTTGGGGCATCCAGCGATTTGAATGCATCTGGGGTCGAAACGCGTACGTTTGGCGTTACGATCAGCAAATGCGGCGTCTGGATATCCTCGATAGGCTCGATCTGAGTTCCCCGCCCGCTGCCGATAGCAGTTCCACCTGTGAGAAAGTACGGCACGTCAGAACCGAGTTCACAGGCCATGGATTGAAGGCCATCGGCCGATAGATCCAGTTTCCACAGCCTCGACAGCCCGATCAACGCAACGGCCGCGTTCGACGACCCGCCACCGAGGCCGCCAGGTGCAGGGATCCTCTTTTTAAGATGAAGTGAAACGCCGTGCCTGATCCCGCACCTTTCCCTCAGCAAATTCGCGGCTTTTACGACAAGATTTCGTTTATCGGTCAGAATTCTTCTGTCATCACACGTCAGGCGAATGTCTTCGTTTTCGGAAAAGCTCAGTGAATCGTGCAGCGAGACTGTCTGAAAAACCGTGCACAGTTCGTGAAACCCGTCGGGCCGCTTCCCGAGGACACGCAGGTTCAGGTTGATCTTAGCGTAGGAAGGCAGCGTAAATGACGTCACCTAAACAGGATACGGGCAAGCTATATCGAATGTCGAGAGACCGGCACGGAGTGAATATTGGCGCACAAATCCCCTCCTTAGAAAGAAGGCCCGATTCGCATCGGTGGCGGCATTCCACAATAAGCCTCACGAGCTTTGTCCAAGTTTCCCCGGACACTCCACCAGTCGGCATTCCAGACCGACAAGCCTTCTTTCTAAAGAGGGGATTTTTGCGTACAACAGGCTGTTTGCCCGTCCTACCTGATAAACACCTGCGTGAAGTAGTATTTCCCGTCCGGCGTGACTGACAGGCCAACGCCCGTTTCGGTCCAGTCGGGATTCAGCAGATTCTTTTTGTGGCCCGGGGATCGAAGCCAATTTGTGATCGCGGCCGCAACAGGGTCGTCGTAACCTTTCATAAAGGCGATGTTCTCGCCGATGGCGGCCCAGTTGTTAACGCCCAGCTTTCCCGCCCGGCCATCGACCATATTCCCATCGAGGCCTTGATGGCTAAAGAAGTTGTACTCCGCCATGTTGTTTGAATGGACTCGTGCGACTTGAGCAACCTTCTCATTCCATTCCAGAGCGGCCATGCCGTCATCGCTTCGCTGGGCATTTATCATCCGAAATGCATCCTGTTCCAAGGCACGGACCGCTGCCGGGGTCAAAACCGTGGCTGAGGCCGTTCGCGGTGAGGCCGTCAGCCTGTAACTGACCGGCATCGATTGCCCAATGGCACATGTTGTAAATATAAGAAGGAGAAAAAGCGACTTCATTTAACCCCACTTCGGCGACCGGACGATCCCTTTCGGAACTCCTGGCTTTGCGTTCGCCCGCCAAGCGGGCAATTGCCTTTTCGGATAAGGTCGGCAGAACCGATACAGGTCCTACTATTTAAATAGATTCAGATTCGTGCAATGTTTCCAGAAACCGATCCACAATAGCGCAAAGCCGGTAGCGAATCCCCCGAAATGGTTGTAGGCTAGACTATTCCGGAGACGTGTATGCTAATCCCGATGACCGCTGCCGTGCTTGCGAAACGTGCTGACGTGCCGTTGTTTACGGTCCGATACTACACACGGATCGGCCTTTTGAAACCATCTCGCGACCTTCGGAACGGCTATCGGATCTACGGGGCGTCTGACAAAGATCGTCTGCGATTTATTACCGCCGCCAAGGAATTAGGATTCACGCTGGCCGAGATCGAAGAAATTCTCGATCATGCGGCCCACAGCCAGACTCCATGCCCAATGGTACGTGATGTAGTTGAAAAGCGTATCGAAGAGAACAAGCAGAAGATCCGGGAGCTGAAACGCTTGCAAAAGCGGCTTGAATCGGCCGCGGAAATCTGGAAAGGAATGAAGGACTCGATACCCGACGGACATTCGGTCTGTCGGCTGATCGAATCGTTCGCTGGAGAAAACGCGGGCGCTTGACCTGACACCTGCTCACAGGTTGTAAGATTGTATAGGAGGTTGAAACGGCCTATATGAAACCAGAACAAACAAGATCATCCAACCCGATACAGCTTGGCCGGCGCAAGCCGGAGGCGATCACGGAACCGCATGTTGATCCCGTGTGCAAAATGCTTGTCCTGCCGGAAACGGCGGCGGCGGAATATGAGTATAGCGGCACAAAATACTACTTCTGCAATCCGGGCTGCAAAGAACGTTTCGCTGCTGATCCTGAAAAGTATCTGAACGCGACGGAAGGTTCGATGGAGCATAACCACGTCGCACAGCATGGTGAAATGACGGCCGCACCAGGCGGCAAATTAATTGATCCCGTTTGCGGAATGGGCGTTTCGCCAGACACAGCCGCAGCGAAAACCGAATACAACGGCGAGACATTTTACTTTTGCTCAACCGGCTGTCTGCAGCGGTTCAAAACCGAACCCGACAAGTATCTGCATCCTCAACCGGTCCAGGACCTGCCGCAGGATGTTGAATACACCTGTCCGATGCATCCTGAGATCGTCCAGATCGGCCCCGGCTCGTGTCCAATATGCGGGATGGCGTTGGAGCCAAAAGAGATCACGCTCGATGATAGGCCGGACCCAGAGCTTGTCGATATGAAGCGGCGATTCTGGATATCGGCCGTTTTGACCTTGCCGATCTTTGTATTGGCGATGGGTGAAATGTTCGTCAAACCAGGCGGAGCGTTCCCTACCGGCCGTGTCTCTGCCTGGATCCAATTTGTACTGGCAACGCCCGTTGTGCTTTGGGGCGGATGGCCGTTCTTTCAACGGGCGTGGGCCTCTGTCAAAAATGTCAGCCCGAACATGTTCACGCTCATCGCCATCGGCACCGGTGCGGCATATCTGCTCAGCCTTGCGGCCCTGTTCGTACCGCACTTATTCCCGGTCGAGATGATCGATGTCCACAGCGGCATTGTGCCCGGCTATTTTGAATCGGCGGCGGTCATTACGACGCTTGTCCTGCTCGGACAGGTGTTGGAATTAAGGGCGCGTTCGCAAACATCGTCCGCGATCAAGGAATTGCTGCGGCTTGCCCCAGAGACCGCGACCGTCGTTCAGGACGACGGTACAGAAGAAGTGGTCGACCTTCGTCATATAAATGTCGGCCAGAAACTACGTGTAAAAGCGAATGAAAAGGTACCGACGGACGGTGTCGTCGTAGAAGGCGAAACATCGATCGATGAATCGATGGTTACGGGCGAATCGTTGCCGGTCGAAAAACAAGCCGGCAGCAAGGTGATCGGCGGAACGATCAACACGAATCGCAGCTTTGTGATGACAGCCGAACGCGTCGGCGGCGAGACGCTTCTTGCACAGATCGTAAAGATGGTGGGCGAAGCACAGCGTTCGCGTGCCCCGATCCAGCGTTTGGCTGATGTCGTTTCGGGTTACTTCGTTCCCGCCGTTATCGTTGTTGCGATCATCGCATTTGGTGTCTGGTTGGCACTTGGATCATTTGCCTATGCCATAGTAGCCGCCGTTTCCGTCCTGATAATTGCATGCCCATGCGCCCTCGGGCTGGCAACGCCGATGTCGATCATGGTCGGCACCGGACACGGAGCGAAAAACGGCGTGCTGATCAAAAAGGCCGAGGCCCTGGAAACGCTTGAGAAGGTAAATGCGATCGTCGTTGACAAGACCGGGACCTTGACCGAAGGCAAGCCAAAGGTGCAGTCGATAGCTGCTGTTGGCGGCGCGAGCGCCAGCGGTGCGGCCCTGTCTGAAAACGAGATCTTAATGCTTGCGGCGTCGCTCGAACGTCACAGCGAACATCCGCTGGCAACCGCAATTGTCCGCGCTGCCGAAGAACGCGGAATCAAAACCGCAAATGTCGATGACTTCGAGTCCATTACAGGCCGCGGAATTACGGGCAAGATCGACGGCCGCCAGATCACCGTCGGCCGCCCGGCAGAGCCGCGACCGGTCGGGAGCGTGCCCCGTGTCGACCACGGATCACCGAACTCAGTCCCTACAACTCCACCCGCCGACATAAGTGATAGCCTGAGATCCAAAGGCCAGACCGTCGTGTATGTGACCATCGACGGTGTTATAGCAGGGTTGATCGGCATCGCCGATGCGATCAAGCCGTCTGCAAAACAGGCAATTGACCAACTCCACCGTCAAAATATCCAGGTCATTATGATGACCGGCGACAATCAGCAAACCGGCGACGCGGTAGCCAAAGAACTGAACATCGATCACGTCTTTGCCGAAGTAATGCCCGAGGATAAAGCCGCGAAGGTGAAAGAGCTTCAGTCGCAAGGCAAGATCGTTGCGATGGCCGGCGACGGAGTGAATGATGCTCCGGCACTGGCACAGGCAAACGTCGGAATAGCCTTTGCAAGCGGGACCGACGTGGCAATCGAATCAGCCGATATCACGCTGCTCAAACCAGACCTGAATGGGATACTCAGAGCAAGAAACCTGAGCCTCGGCACAATGAAGAACATCCGACAAAACCTATTTTTTGCCTTTGTTTACAACATTGTCGGTGTTCCGATCGCCGCCGGCGTCCTGTTCCCGGTCTTTGGCCTGCTGTTGTCGCCGATGATCGCAAGTGCGGCCATGACGTTCAGCTCGGTCTCGGTGATCGCAAACGCCCTGAGATTACGAAATCTGAGGCTATGATGGCCGCCGTGAATTGGACAGTAGGTGGAAGAAAGGCACGATTTATGGAATTCGCAGCATACGTTGCTAGTGGATCGTCACAGATAATTTGGAAGTAGTCCTAGCCGTTCTCTTCTTCCTTCGCGAACTTTCTGTCCTCACTTTGAGTCTTTGTGTTAAGAAAACACCGTTAACACAAGGGCTCAAAGTGAGGACACAAAGGGCACAAAGGAAATTGCGTTCCAACTGTTGCAGTCCACTAGAATACCTTCCGAGCATACGTTGCTAGAATACTTTATGTCGAAAACAGCATTGGCAATACACGGTGGGGCCGGTACGATCCTTCGGTCCGCCATGACCCCTGAGTTGGAAGCTGAATATCGGCGTGGCCTTGAAGCGGCGTTAAACGCCGGTTGGGACGTGCTTCAAAATGGCGGTTCG
>CAUJFK010000222.1 GCA_963169175.1 Acidobacteriota bacterium
CCCGGCCGGTCGTTCCCGGCAGCGACAGCGCACCGGGAGCTATAAACCTCACTGGAACGTTATCTTTAGCGACCAAGATGACTCCGGGCGAATATGTTCTGCAGATCGCAATTACCGACCCGCTTGCTAAGGAAAAGTACCGAACCGCGTATCAGTTCGTGCAGTTTGAAGTTATCGAGTGAAACCGCCGTTGATCAACTCATAGGCAATGACCTTTTTACGTTTCGTGTTCCCGGATTATGCAGATCAGATCGATCGAACTTATCGAGATAAATCTTCCTCTCGTACATTTTTTCGAGACGAGCTTTGGCCGCACTTATGAACGGCGAATTATTCTCGTCCGCGTCGAAGATGCCGATGGCGCCGAAGGCTGGGGCGAGATAACCTGCGGCGAGGTGCCGGGTTATTCGGAAGAATGGACCGATTCGGCGTGGGCGACGGCGGAGAAGGTACTTGCTCCGATGGTCGTCGGAAAATCGGTTGATTCGGCGGCCGGTATTTGGGATCTGATGCTGAGGGCACGCGGCCACCGGATGGCGAAATCGGGTATCGAAACGGCGTGCTGGGACCTTGAGGCGAAAACGCTCGGTGTTCCGCTTTGGCGGCATTTGGGCGGAGTGAACAGGACGATCGAATGCGGAGTTTCGATCGGCATTCAGGATTCGATCGAGCAGCTTATCGACAAGATCGCCGTCGAGGCCGTTGCGGGCTATCGGCGGATAAAGATAAAGATCGCCCCGCATTGGGACTACGAAGTTATCAAACGTGTGCGGGCCGCGTTCCCGGATATTCTGTTGATGGGCGACGCAAATTCGGCATATACGCTTGCCGACATCGACAAATTGAAAAGCCTCGATGAGTTCGATCTGATGATGCTCGAACAGCCGCTGGCTTTCGACGACATCGTCGATCACGCAAAGCTCCAGGCACAGATCAAAACGCCGATCTGCCTCGACGAACCGGTCCGCTCGGCCGATGATGCCCGCAAGGCCATCGAGCTCGGCTCGGGCAAAATCATCAATATAAAAAACGGCCGCGTCGGCGGCCATGCTCAATCAAAACTCGTCGAAAAAATCTGCCGCGAAAACAACATCCCCGCCTGGTGCGGCGGCATGCTAGAATCCGGCATCGGTCGCGCCCACAACATCGCCATCTCAACCCTAGCCGGCTACACAATGCCCGGCGACGTCTCCGCCTCGAAACGCTATTGGCACGAAGACATAATCGAACCAGCCGTGGAGGTATCGCCCGAAGGCACAATCACCGCATCAGAAAAGCCGGGAATCGGGTTTGAGGTGAAGCGGGACAGGATCGAGAGATCATCCATTCGAAAAGTCAGAATTTGATGAATTGAGGGGCCAATATGAAATTGATATTTTGGTTGTGCGCCGTTTCGTTTGTCTTTTCAATCGCCTGCACTCGTCCCCATCTGATTAGCGAAAACAGCCGTGAACCCGAGCCTGAATTTAAGACTACTCCCGAAATAATAAATTGCCCGATACCTATACATATAGCCGGTATGTCTGCACCTGAGCTTTGCAATAGACTCATCAGTATAGACACTTTACCAGGCAAGGAACCGGCGGTCACCGATCCTATTTATGAAAGTTTGATCTTGAAAGGAGATGAGGCGATTCCCTGCCTTGTCGAAAACATATCTGACACGACTCCGATACCCGACCCTCGATATTCGGTGACTCACTGGCAACACTTCGCAGTCGGCGATACGGCAGTGTTCATACTTCTCAAGATTCTGAGTAAGGACGAAAATTCGAAATGGGAGAAACTAATGCTTGAAATGCTTCCGCCAAAATATGCCGCGGAATGGGAATCAAACGGCGTTTATGCGTACTTCAATTACGTTTCGGAAGAACGGAACCGGAAGGTGTTGCGAAAGTGGTGGATTCAGTGGCTGAAGCAAAATAAGAAAGATCTTTCTGTTGAAATCGAAGCAAAATAGTTAACTGTTCATCACGGTCGAAGTCCGAAATATGATAGCTCCGTTTTGGCACGATATTGTCCCTTGAAAATACTTCGACTAGCCACCGCTTGCGGCTTTGCCGCTCTATTTGTGGTGAAGCTATGCTTCACGTTCGGGCATAAAAATCTTCGCGGCTATGCCGCCGCTCGGCTGATAGAAACGGCGGCATAGCAGCAATTCAGGGCCAAAACCCGTCGGAAAAGCGGAGCTTTTCCGCAAATTGAGCGGCACAGCCGCGGTTTTAAGTAAAGGAAATCCTCGTTAAAATATTGAAACGAATTGCCCGATTTCGCCGCGAAGCGGCTTCAAGAAACTAGCCAGATGCAAAGCTTCTGGACAGTTTCGTGAGTTCTCGCGTGCGGTGGAGCCGCACAAAGCTTGTTGGAAATCTTCAATGCGTCGACCGAGTTTTTCTGCCTCCCAGAGGTTTCACTCCGGCTACTTTCTTCTTGCCGCTTCGCGGCCAAATTTCAGATTTATTCACTACAACAAGTTGGCAAACTTTGCCATAAATGTTATTTTTGGCCTATGAGCACGATGAACATCTCACTGCCCGACACGCTTAAGTCTTTTGTTGATTCACAGGTCTCGGAAGGCGACTACGGCAGCAGCAGTGAATATATGCGGAACCTTCTTCGCAAAGAGCAAGATCGCGTCCGCCTTCGTCGGCTGTTAATGGAGGGCATGGAATCCGAGTTGATCGAGGAGCCTATGGACTCACGCTATTTCGACAAGTTGAGAAAGCGCATTGCGGAGAAGAACTAATTGAGTCACAAACCCGTAGTTCGTCGCCGTCGGGCTGACGATGATATCGAAGCGGCGATCACTTACTATCTGAATGAAGCCGGTGCCGAGGTCGCGACGGATTTCACAAATCAGCTCGAGGAATCCTTAAGAAAGATCTCCAGACATCCCGCTATCGGCTCCCCGCGTTACGGACATTTTGTTCAGATACCGGAACTGCGACACTGGCCTGTCAAGAATTTTCCGTATCTTGTTTTTTATA
>CAUJFK010000223.1 GCA_963169175.1 Acidobacteriota bacterium
CACATGAACGAAGCGATGCCCAAGCGACTGTTTGATTCAAGGGGGCTCGTCTCACTATTAGACGAACTGAGGCGATTTCAACTGTCATCATGAACCGCCGTATGCCGAACGGCACGTACGCTGGTGTGGGAGGACCGCGGAGGCAACTCCGCCTCCTACCCGATCATTGAATATCCGGGGCTGAAATGAGGTGAGATAGTGGCCTGGTTCTTTCTGTAGGCCTTGATACCGTTGGCTAAACCGCGAAGCCTCACACCCGGCATGCCATATATCCTTGGCTTCGCCGCCACGAAAGACACCAAACAAGAGCAAAAGCTTCAGAATAGCGATGGTTCGGCGGATCCAATTCCTCTTGGAACAGGTCCTTGGCGTTAGCTCGGGTTCATTCGCGGACAAAAAGCCGCTCAACGTTCCAGAGCGAATACGGCAAAAAACTGGCTGGGACGAGGTTGCCGACGCGCGAGTTTGCTCCGAGTACGGCGTGGCGGGAAACGATGGACACGACCGGCGTTTCATTGCCCATGATGGCCTGTATCTCGTTGAAATCACGCTTTCGTTCGTCGCGGTTCGGATCCTGAGAAAGCTGCGTGACAAGTTGGTCTATCTTTGCTTCCCATTCCGTCGCGGGTTTTGGCTGCTTGGGATGCCACTGATGTACCGTTCCCGAGCTCATCAAGAATGTCGAAAAGCCGGACGGGTCGGTGCCGGTTTGCGAGGTTCCCATCAGGATGGCATCGTAATCGAATGTATCAGACCATCGTTCGGTTACGCCTTTTTGTTCAAGCGGGGCGACCTGCATAGCAATTCCCAGTTTTGCAAGATCTTCCTGGATAACCGCAGCCATCAATTTGCGCGGTTCGTTTTCGGCCGGCACGATCAGTGTGAATTCGATTCGGTTTCCGGTTGGATCAAACAATTCGGGCTTGCCGCCGTTGTCGCGGACCGTAAAGCCTGCATCCTTCAAAAGTGAGCGCGACTTTTCAAGATCGTATTCCTTTTTCGGCAGGTTCGGGTCGAGCCATGCCTTATTTCCCGCGGGAACAAAGCCGTATAGCGGCGTTGCGAGGCCTTGAAGCTGATTGGCGACGATTGAATTGCGGTCAACGGCGTAGGCGATCGCCTGGCGAAAGCGCTTGTCGCTGAACCATTTGTACTTGGCCGTCGAGTCAAGAGGCTCACCGCTTTTCTTGGCAGTGTTCAAGTTGAACCAGATATGGTCCGTACCGAGGCCCGGGCCGGCATCATACGGCTTGACGGCGCCCTGTGCTGTTTTTAATGCTGCGTAATCCGACGAACGGATCCGGTCGGCAATATCTATCGTGCCTTGCTGAAGTTGGGCGATGGTGTTGTTCGGGTCCTTGACGGTCTCAAGGACTAGTGAATCGAGATAGGGAAGCTGCGTGCCCGCGTCGTCTTTTTTCCAATAGTTCGGATTTCGCTTCAAGGTAACGCGTTCGCCGGCCTGGACCGAATCGACAACGAACGGCCCGCTTGTGACAACGGACTTCGGGTCCGTATCGATCTTCATGCTTTCGGCCAGTTTGCCCGCCGCGAAATCGGCATCGAGGGTGTGCTTTGGCATTACAGCAAGATTCTCAAGGTAATTTTCGACCGAGGCGATCTTTTCCGGAAAGATCAGCTGCATTTTGCGTGCGTCCACGACCTTTGCCTCGATCTCTTTACCTCCGACCAGAAGCGAATCGCGAAAGATCGGCGAGGCGGTCCGTTTGTCATAGATGCTTTTGAGAGTAAATTCGACATCCGCGGTCGTGATCGGCTGTCCGTCTGAGAATTTGAGCGCGTCGCGTAGCGTCAGGTCAAGCGTTTGGCCATCGGGGCCGAGTTTGTACGATTCCGCAAGCATCGGCACGTGCTCCTGCTTTGAATGATCGAATGAAACAAGCCGGTCGTTCAGCAAAAATAGAGTGAGAATAACAGATGGTTCGTCATCCGCAAGATAGTAATTCAGCGTCTTCACCGGGGCCGTCAGGCGATAGACCAGCGATCCGCCGCGCTTGCCGGTCGTTTGTTGCTGAGCGTTATTCGGCGAGGTTGATGTCCCTTGCGGGCCGCTGCACGATGCAAGCAAGAATAGGCAAATAACGGCCACTGGAATGCCATGGATCAGGCGAATGTATTTTTTCATATCGATCTAGCTCCGGAATTAGTTTTCGGCGAAAGGAAAGCGTGAGGGACTACGGTGTGAAGTTTAAGAGGTTTCATTTTGCAAATCAATCGGCGATGGTAAAGAATATCCAAGCGCCGCATCCCGCGACGACTGTTTCGGGCGCATTTTTATTCCACTGTGGTCAGGTTTATTGTTAGAAAAATTGTTCAGGGCGTGCTGATGCTGCTGGTGGTTTCGGCGATCGCGTTTGTCCTTCTTTCGTCGGCGGGCGGCGATTCCGTGTCTGCTTTGCGTGAGAATCCGCAGGTATCGGAACAAACCGTTGAGCGGCTTCGCAGCGTGTATGGACTAGACCGGCCGCTGGCTGTTCGCTATGGGGCATGGCTGGCCGATCTGTTGCGGGGCGATATGGGCGAATCTATATCGCTGCGGTCGCCGGTCAGCAGACTTGTCTTCTCGAGGCTGATAAACACTCTAAAGTTGGGCGTGACAGGACTGTTGATAGCCGTTGGGTCTTCGTTGATACTTGCCTTGCTGGCGGCGCGGCTGCGGATCAAGTGGATCGACAGGGCAATAAGCCTGATCGTTCTTGTAACAGCCTCAACGCCGCGGATCGTTCTGGCCCTGTTCGCTCTGGCGCTCACGGTCGCCCTTGCCGGCTCGGCGATCGCGATACGGAATGATTCATGGGCGGCGCTTTTTCTTGCCGCGATCGTGCTTGCGTTTCCGCTGATAGCGTTATTTCTTGGTCAGGCCGATAGCGAGTTAAAGCGGGCGATGAAACTGCCGTTTATTCAATACGCGCGGGCAAAAGGCCTGAGCGAGACCGCTATCTTACTTCGGCACGCCTTGCGGCCTGCCTTAAATCCACTGCTGACGATCTTTGGACTTTCGCTGGGTGCTCTGATCGGCGGATCGGTGATCGTCGAGTCGATACTTGGCTGGCCGGGTGTCGGTGCACTTATGGTTTGGGCGGTTCGCGGCCGCGATGTGCCGCTAGTGATGGGTGTTGTCGTCATATCGAGCGCCGCCGTTTGGCTGGCCAATACATTGGCGGAATTGCTCCAGCTTGTGAACGATAAACGGATGCGCGACACCGAGATCGATAGATGAGTGAACAAGCGGCAAATCGTAACGCACGGCTTTTCCGACCGGCTCGCGGGTGTGCCGCCGCGGTACTTCTCGCTTTTGCGTTAGTCGTCCTTTTTGCCGGTTTTCTGGCGCCGTACGACCACACAACGCAATCGCGGCAAGCCATCTCCGCTCCGCCATCGACTATCCGGTTTCGCGATGGCGAGGGACATCTTGTTCGCCCGTACATCTATGCCCGCCGCCTGGTCGATCCGCTGACATTTCGGTATGAGGAGATCGAAACAGAACGGTATTCGATCGGCATGCTGGTCGAAGGCGAACCGTATGACCTGTTTGGCTTTATCCGCACGCGCACGCATCTTATTGGAATACTCAGCCACGACCCGGCGGCCCCCCGTCTTCACCTTCTCGGTACCGATTCGCTTGGACGCGATCGGTTTTCGCGGCTTTTGATCGCGATAAGGTTTTCACTGCTCGTGTGCCCGCTTGGGGCAGCCTTGGCTTGTCTGCTCGGCATCCTGTTCGGGCTTCTCAGCGGTTATGCCGGGCGATTGGTCGACACTGTGATGATGGGTGCGGCCGATTCAATGCTGGCATTGCCGACACTGATACTTATACTTGCCGCAAGGGCCGCGTTCCCGCTTGAGCTTCCGCCCATGCGGGCCGCATTTTTGCTTGTCGTGATCTTTGCATTGACGGGATGGGCACCGATGGCCCGGCTTACCAGGGGAATAGTGCGGTCACTGATGGAAAGCGATTTTGTACTCGCGGCACGTTCGATCGGGCTGACCGAAATTCGCATAATGTTCCGCCATATTTTGCCAAATGCGGCACCGGCCCTGCTCACGCAGGCGCTGATCATGCTGCCTTACTTTCTTTTGGCTGAGGTCGCTCTTTCTTATCTCGGCGTCGGTGTTCAAGAGCCCGAACCAAGCCTCGGCAATATGCTCGCTGCCGCCGGCGATGTGACGCAGCTTACGCTCCGGCCATTTTTGCTTCTTTCGCCCGCGATCGTGATATTTATTTTCGTTTTGGCCATTCGACTTTTCGCCGAGGAAAGCCCGAACGTCGGCCGCGAACAGGAAAGAAGCGGGTAAGATGTTTATGTTTGGCCTTCCGATCAAAGTACGAGGATCAGATGCGGCGAATCGTAGGACTATTTCTGAAAAGTGCTTTTCGTGGACGCCGGCTTTTGTTCATCTTCGTTTTTCTTCATCTTATTCAGAGGTAAACATTTATCAACCACAGAAGGAGATGAACGAAATCTGAATTTCGGAATAAGAAAGGTCATATCTGAGCTATCTGAGAGGTTTAGACATTCTATTTGAAAGAAAAATGGTGCCGTCTAGAAGATTTGAACTTCTGACCTATCGCGTGTGAAGCGAGTGCTCTACCGCTGAGCTAAGACGGCGTCATGTTAAATGGAAGGATCGTTCTCGTTGGCCTTTTCGCCTTGCTTCGCTTTTATACCACTGATGGCGGAACTTGTGAAGAAGAAACGATTGCCGGTTGCCGTGATGCCAGTGGCAACCTGCGGGTCGGCCCAGATCTTATATGATGCGGGAGCGGCGCTCGAAGGATCAACAATCTCCATCGAATAGATATAGCCGTTCACCACCGGGGCATCGCCAGCATATTGCGAATCCAGAGCGCCGGACTCTATCAACTGATCAAAAGAGCCGAACTTTCCACGGTTGCGAGAAGCGAATTGGGCTTGGTATGTTCGCATTCGATCTAGTATCTGAGCGGCGGCGGTCTCATTGCCCGATCGGATCATCGCGCCCCACGCAAGGCTGCCGACGCCGATCAAAAGGCCAATGATGGCGATAACGATCATCAGCTCGATCAGGTTAAACCCTCGCTGATCTCTTAAACGATTGCGTAAATTCATATTATTGTGGCGAAAAACTCCTACCGGGTATATCACGAATTTCGCGGGTCGAAGTTTCAAAATTTTAGTTGGTTTTACAGTAAATATGCAAATGCGGGCCGATTCCGCATCTTTGCCCATCCTTTGGGTCACTGCGGCTCGGCGGGAGGGAAAAATTTCCCGCAGAGCTTCGGAGACGCAAAGAAAACCGCAAAAACCGGCACTCGGGCCAGGTCGATTGCAAAGTTTTTGATGCGGTGGGCATCAATAATTTTGTATTATTACTGTTGGGCCTAAGCCCGAAGTCCGCCAACTGCCTGATGAGAGATTGGATAGTTAACCAAACCAGCACCACGCCGGACGATGTGGTTCTGCGGTTCGATGCCGCCGGCAAGATCGCCGAGCTTCAGGCCGCTGTCGAGGGCGTTATTCGCGGCAAGGCGGAGACGGTCCGATTTGCATTGGTTGCCCTGCTGGCAAGAGGCCATCTGCTGATCGAAGATGTGCCGGGCATCGGTAAAACAACACTTTCAAACGCTTTGGCACGGGCGCTTGATCTTTCTATTCACCGTATTCAGTTCACGTCCGATCTGCTGCCGTCCGATGTTATCGGCCTTTCGATCTTTGACCAGCACAACGGCGATTTTGTCTGGAAGCCGGGGCCGATATTTTCGAACATCGTCATTGCCGACGAGATAAACCGGGCCACACCGAAGACACAGTCAGCCCTGCTCGAAGCAATGGCAGAAGAACAGGTTACGGTCGAAGGCATCTCACGCGGGCTGCCGCTGCCGTTCATGGTCGTCGCCACGCAGAACCCGTCCGAGCACCACGGCACATACCCGCTGCCAGAATCTCAGCTTGACCGGTTTATGATGCGGCTGCACATGGGTTATCCAAGCCAGGACAATGAGCGAAAAATGCTTTTTGACCGGGCGGACGCGAACCCGCTCGACCTTGTGCATCCGGTCATGACCGGTTTTGATGTGCTTGAACTGCAAAAGTTGGCGTCACAGGTCCGCGTCGATCCCGCACTTGTTGATTATCTCCTCGACATCGTTGCTGCCACCCGCACGTCCGACCATCTCGAACTAGGTGTCAGCCCCCGCGGCAGCCTCGCCCTCTACCGCTCCGCACAAGCCTTGGCGTTGATAGAAGCCCGCGACTACTGCATCGCCGACGACATCAAACGCCTCGTCATCCCGTGTTTTGCGCATAGGATCATCATCAATTCGCGTTCAGCCGGATTAAAAAATAAAACCCGCGAAGCTGAGCAGATATTGAACGAGATCTTGCAGAAGGTGGCGGTGCCTATCTGAATTGAGCAGAAAGCTGCGGCCTCGCCGCTCGCCGAGCGGAAAACCGGCTGTTATGTCAATTGACGATCATCGGGTCAGAACCGGGAGCGGTAGTGACTGGGTTCTTTACATCGGCGATGCGGAACCC
>CAUJFK010000224.1 GCA_963169175.1 Acidobacteriota bacterium
GGCCTGCTGGATCGCCTGAATAATGCGCCCCGGCATTGCTCCGACGTATGTTCTCCGGTGCCCGCGGATCTCCGCCTCGTCATGCAGTCCGCCAAGGCTAAGGCGAATAAATTTCCGGTTCAGGGCCCGCGCGACCGAGCGGCCGAGCGATGTTTTTCCAACTCCGGGCGGGCCAACAAGACAAAGTATCGGCCCCTTTGGCGTCGCTATCAGTTTGCGGACAGCCAAAGCCTCGATAATTCGCTCCTTGACGCGTTCGAGTCCGAAATGGTCCTCGTCAAGTATCTTTTCAGCCTTGCGGAGATTTAGATTATCCTTTGACGCCTTCTTCCACGGAAGTTCGGTCATTATGTCGAGCCAGTTCCGCAAGGTGGCCGTCTCGGCAGTGTCCGGGTGCATACGCTCAAGCTTTTTCAGCTGCCTCAATGCTTCTTCTTCTGCATTTTCAGGCATTTTGGCGTCAAGGATCTTTTTCCGGTAGCCCTCGACCTCCTCGAAAAGCTCATTAACTTCGCCTAGTTCACCCTGAATCGCCTTAAGCTGCTGGCGAAGAAAATACTCACGCTGCGACCGGTCTATGTCCGCCCGCGCCTGCGAATTTATCTCCTGCTGAACGGTCAGGACATCTATCTCTTTGTTAAGCAGGTCATTTACCCTCCGAAGCCGTTCGACAGGCTCTGAGATATTCAATACGCTCTGCGCATCTTCTACCTTGAGTTCGAGGTTGGACGCGGAGAGGTCCGCAAGGCGGCCCGCGTCATCAAGATTCGCAATGATCGCCAGGACCTCAGGTGAAATGTTCTTACCGAGACTGGCAGCCCGTTCCATAAGGCCGCGGACATTGCGGACCAGGGCCTCGACCTCAAGTGAACCATCGGGGGCAAGCGGCTCCGATATAGGCGTAATACCAACGCGGATGTGGTCGCCGGATGAATAGACCGAATCCACAAGGGTCCGCGAAAGCCCCTGGATCAGAATTCGGATGCGGCCGTCCGGCAGCTTGAGCATCCTCATTATGATCGCCACAGTGCCGACCGAATAGAGGTCCTCCTGGCCCGGGTCCTCTTTGTTCACATCCTTCTGCGACACAAGGACGATCATCCGATTGTCCTTCAGCGCCTCTTCGACCGCCTTGATCGATTTGTCCCGTGACACGAACAGCGGAACGATCATGAACGGATAGATAACAATGTCCCTCAGCGGAAGTGACGGCAGCTCCGACGGGATCTGCATCATCGGCTCAACCATCTCGCCGTCGGCCACACCAATAGGAAAATCCTCGATCTCAACCATAACCTAATAGTTTAGGGATGCTTTGGCGGTGAAGCAAATGGCGTTGAATACAGAAGTCCGCTCCCGAACGAGCGTAATACCTAAGCAGTGAGTATTACGCTCGTCCGAAGAGCGGACTGATGTTGGCAGAAATTAGGCCGCTACTGCAGCTCGACCCAGTCGCCCGTATGTATCTCTTGCGCCGTCCGCGTGATGACAGCGGTCGCCGTCTTTTCCTTGACGTTCAGGATAACGAGTTCGCCCACCACTTTTCGAATGGCCGGACGCCCTTCCTTCGCATCCTCGGTCGTAACAACCCTTCCGTCGGCTCGATCGCCTGACTTTCGCGCAGCCTGGTTTGAGAATTTGCCGCCGCGATACTTGTTGCTCTGATAGCCTTCGTCGCGAGCGCTCACGGATTCGTTCTTGTCGCCGAAGAGCACATTTCCAGCGCCTAACGGACGATAGACCGTCACATGATCACCGACCTGGACATTATCTTCGGCGCCAAGATCGATATAGACGATCTGATCGCGCGTAAGCATTTCCTGGCCGTCCCGGGCCATAAACAGGCGTCCGGTGGCCTTGCCCGACGGATCGGTGAACTGATCAAGCGGCCCACGGGACTGATGGATCGGGCTGTTTCGCGACGGAACCGGCTGAACAAGGTCGCCGAGGAGGAAATTGTCGCAAGAAGCTTTGATGCGGGCGATCGCATGATCACTCTTGACGCGAATGACCTCAACCGCGCCTACTTCCTTGACCAGAAAACCGAGATCGTCCTTGCGCGTCCAGCGGGTCTCTACCTGGCCTTTTGGCCGGACAACCGACAATGTGTCGCCGACGCTAACACCTGAACCAGAACCGGTGTTCAAATACACAACATCGCCTTGCGCGTAAATAAATTGCTCCTGCTCTTCAAGCCCGCCGATGATCTTTTTCGACGTGTCGATGGGCGATGATTGTACATAACCGGCACAGTAAAGATTGTTCCGCGCCGCAACCGGCATCGGTTTTGCCTGCGCAACGATGACCTTGACCGGTGTTGGTTCCGTTCGCTGTGCGGCCGCAAACGAAGCCAAAAGCATCAAACCACAGGACAGAACGGCAAATGACCGTTTGAAAAATGATACTAAGTTCACAAATTTGCTCCTTTTAAGACGTGCTTCTGGGGATCAGCTGATTACTTTGTGATGAGATGATAGAAGCAGAGATCGTGTCTCGACAGAATTGTCCAGACGGGCTCTTTAGAATTGTATAACTGCAGACACAGTGTGGTCAACAAGTTTTTTCGGATTACAACACTATATCGCATGCGAGCGAATTCCGTTGGGCTATCTCGCCCTCGAACGCAGTATATAGAGCACTTCTTTTAGCTCGACGCCTTTCTCGGAAAATAGGACCAGAAGGTGAAACAACAAGTCAGCAGCCTCATTTTTAAACGCATCCGCACCGGAATTTTTCGCTTCAATTATGAGTTCTACTGCCTCTTCACCGACTTTCTGGGCAATTCGATTCACGCCGGACGCAAAAAGCCCGGCGGTGTATGAACCCGCACGAGGCTGATCCTTTCGGTCCTGAATGATGGTCTCAAGTTCAAATAGAAAATCCTCGCGCCTGTTCTTTTCGCAAAAACACGTATCTGCTCCGGTATGACAGACTGGGCCCGCAGGTGTCGCCCTTATCAGTACAGTATCCGAATCACAGTCCCAGAGAAGCTTTTTCACGGACAGAACATTTCCACTTGTTTCGCCCTTGACCCAAAGGCGGCCTCTTGAGCGCGAAAAGAAAGTTGCACGGCCCGATGATGCAGTCCGTTCGTAGGCCTCCTTGTTCATGAAACCGAGCATCAACACCATCTGTGTGCGATCGTCCTGAACGATAGCGGGTACGAGGGCATCCGGAAATTTCTCAAAATCTATACGCATATTTAGATCACATCCTCACCGCGATGCCGCAGGCATTGAGCCACCGCTTGAGGGCCGGGACCTCGATCTCCTTAAAATGAAATACGGTCGCAGCAAGAGCGGCATCGGCATCACATTCCTGAAATATTTCGAGGAAATGATCTTTTGTTCCCGCCCCGCCGGACGCGATCACCGGAACAGCTACCGCACTTGCCACGCTGCGGTATAGTTCAAGATCAAAACCCTTTTTCGCACCGTCGGCGTCGATGGAGGTCAGCAATATCTCGCCGGCGCCAAACGACGTTCCCACCCTGGCCCATTCGACGGCGTCCATGCCGGCACTTACCCTCCCGCCATTTTTGTACGCCTCCCAGCCATTCCCGCTTCGCTTTGCGTCAATTGCAAGAACAACACATTGCGAGCCAAAGCATTTGGACGCATCCGCGAGGACCTGTGGATCATCGAGGGCCGCCGAGTTTATAGAGACCTTGTCGGCACCCGCCCCAAGCAAAAGGCCGATATCATCGACGGAGTTTATTCCTCCGCCGACTGTAAATGGAATATCGATCGCGGCCGCGACCTTGCTCACCAGATCGACGAGCACTCGGCGTTTTTCATTCGTCGCGGTGATGTCAAGAAAGACAAGTTCATCCGCTTTCTGTTCGCAATAAATGCGGGCAAGCTCAGCAGGGTCGCCAGCGTCTCGAAGATCCTTAAAACGGGTGCCTTTGACGGTCCGTCCGTCCTTAACGTCGAGGCACGGAATTATTCGTTTTGCAAGCATATTTATGTGCGGCCTAATTGAATAACGCCAGATCATTCAGCTTGATCCGGCCTTCATATATCGCTTTGCCAATGATCACGCCGCTGCAGCCGGCCTCTCCAAGACGGCGAATATCATCGAGGCTGCTTACACCGCCGCTGGCGATCAGGTTTAGCGCCGGAAGTGAATCCAGAATGTCCCGGTACAACTCCATCGACGGCCCCCGAAGCAGCCCATCTCTCGCGATGTCAGTTACAAACACGTTCGTAATACCTGCTTTCACCCCGTGTAATAGAAAATCTGTGATCCCCACATCAGTTACTGTTTGCCACCCGTCAATAGCAATTGAAAGCCCGCGGACATCGGCCCCGAGAAGAAATCGAACGGCGCCGTGTTGACCGATCCAGCGAGCAAACAGGTCGGGTGATCTGACAGCGGCACTACCGATGGTCGCAATGGAGGCACCGGCTGCGAATACGGCTACTAGATCACGGTCAGCGGCGATCCCGCCACCGAAATCGATCACCAGGCTGGTCTTCGTCGCGATCGATTCGAGAACTGACAAGTTCGCTGGCCGGCCTTGTTTTGCCCCGCCAAGATCGACGAGATGAAGTCGTTTCAGTCCGGCGTCTTCGAAGCGGGACGCCATCTCGACCGGATCGTCGCTGTAGATCGTGCATCGCGTAAAATCGCCTTTGGCAAGCCGCACGCATTTGCCGTCAATAATATCTATCGCTGGAATTATTTCGATCATTGCCGCATCACAGATTCAAGAAATTCTCTAAAATACGTGCGCCCGCCGGGCCCGATCTTTCCGGATGAAACTGCAGGCCGTAAAAATTTGCGTGTCGGACGGCGGCGGAAAACGTCTGGCCATGAAACGTTTTCGCGATCGTCGCGGCGCAATTTTCAACGTAATAGCTGTGCACAAAATACAGCTGCTCCGAATCAGCGATACCTTCAAAAATTGGTGAAGTAAGATCGTGTATCGTGTTCCAACCCATGTGCGGCACCTTTATACCGCGACCCTCGAGCCGGCGGACGGCAAAGGGAAGAACGTCGAGACACGCGGTGTTGCTTTCTTCGGAGGTTCGACCGAGAAGCTGCATTCCGAGGCAGATCGCAAGTACGGGTTGCCGCAATGCTTTGATCACGTTGTCGAGTTCGCGTTCACGCAAATATGCCATTGCCGTCGAGGCTTCGCCCACGCCGGGAAATACGACACGATCTGAAGTTGTCAAGATCTCCGGATCGTCGGTCAGTACGGTTTCGGCCCCAAGCCGGTCAAATGCGTACTTTACCGAACGGACATTGCCGGAGTTGTATTTCACTATCGCTGTTCTCATAATCTCGACACCTTCGTTCACAAACTTCCCTTTGTGCTCGGAACGCGCTTGTGTTCAACACTGCGTTTCACGGCCATTTTCATCGCCTTTGCAAACGCCTTGAAGATGGATTCGATCTTGTGGTGCTCGTTCGTGCCCTCCGCCTTTATATTCAGGTTACATTTCGCGGCGTCGCTAAAGGATTTGAAAAAATGAAAGAACATTTCGGTCGGCATTTTACCGACGGCCTCGCGTTTGAATTCGGCATCCCACACGATCCAGCTTCTGCCGCCAAGATCGATGGCCGCCTGCGCAAGGCAATCATCCATCGGCAGGATGAAACCGTATCGTTCGAGCCCGCGCTTCTCACCCAATGCTTTGACGAACGCCTCACCTAGAGTGATCGCGACGTCTTCAATGGTGTGATGTTCGTCAATGTACAGGTCGCCATTCGCATTTAGCGTCAGGTCAAACGAACCATGCCGGGCCAATTGCTCAAGCATGTGATCGAAGAACGGCAGGCCGGTCGTGATGTCCGCATTTCCAGTTCCGTCAAGGTTTATCTCAACACGGATGTCCGTCTCAGATGTTGTTCGCCGGTGTACCGCGATACGGAGCGGAAGCCTCAGGAACTCATAGATCTCGTTCCAGCTACTTGCGATAAGCGAAATTGCGGTATCAACAGGCGGTTTGAAATTCTTGTTCGCAATGAAGATCGCACGTGCACCGAGATTTTTTGCCAATTCGACATCAGTCGCGCGGTCGCCGATAACAAATGAATTTGCAAGGTCATATTTGCCATTCAGATACTTCACGAGCATTCCCGTATTCGGCTTTCGTGTCGGCCTATTCTCATGTTCGAACGAGCGGTCGATGCAGACTTCGCTGAACCTGATCCCTTCGTTCTCAAACAGCCGCATCAGAAAATTGTGTACCGGATAAAAATGATCTTCCGGGAACGATGCGGTCCCGAGCCCGTCCTGGTTTGTTACCATCACAAGCTCGTACTCTAGCTCCGCTGCGATCCGTGCGAGGTTTGAAATAATACCGGGCAGCAGCTTCAATTTTTCAAAGCTGTCAACCTGAAAGCCTTCGGGCTCCTCGATAAGGGTGCCATCGCGGTCAATAAATAAAACTCGTTTCATATGCCTCCAGTGCATTCCGCAGGGCCTGATTTTCTTCGGGTGTGCCAATTGTTATTCGTAAGCATCCGTCACACAGGGCAATGCTACTGCGGTTACGGACGACGATTCCCTGTTCGATAAGGGATCGGTATAGCGGTTCGACGTTCTTTACTTTTACCAGCAGAAAGTTTGCGTCGGACGGATACACTTTTTGAACAGATCGGCGGCCAGAAAGCCAACTTTCGAGGCCGTTCCGCTCGGTTCTAATATGCTCTACCGTTTGTTCGATTTGGTCGCGGCGGTCTAAGGCATCGAGGACAAGGCGTTGAGCCGTGGTGCTGACGTTGTACGGCGGCTTCACCTTATTGAACAGATCGATCACTTGCTCGTTCGCGAAAGCAATACCCACACGGAGCCCTGCCATTCCCCACGCTTTTGAGAATGTTTGAAGCACTACCAGGTTCGGGTACGTCCCGATAGATGCTGTCCACGACATCTGATCCGAAAATTGTACGTATGCCTCATCAACCACAACGATCCCGCTGAACTCCCGCAGAAGCTCAATGATCGCGTCGCGGTCCAGCAGATTTCCTGTTGGGTTGTTTGGCGAGCAAAGTAAAATGAGTTTTGTATCGTCACGAATGCTCTCCTTCACAGCAGTCAGATCGAGTTGAAAGGCATGTGTAAGATCCGCGCGGATAACATCGACAGAATTGATATTTGCCGCTACCTCATACATGCCGTATGTCGGCGGGCAAATAACGGCACTATCTTGTCCCGGCCGGCAAAAAATGCGAAATACAATATCGATCGCTTCGTCACTTCCGTTGCCAAGAAAGATCTGCGAAGGCCGAATGTTGTTGAGCGCGGCAATACGCTTTTTGACAGTTGTTTGAAGCGGGTCAGGATAACGTGAACAGTCCTCCGGCAATGGCGAACCAAACGCATTTTCGTTTGCATTGAGAAAAATTTGGGCATCCTGCGCGTACTCACTCCGTGCGGACGAATATGGCGCAAGGTCCCTTATGTTTTCGCGGACAAGACTGTTGAGATCAAATACCATCAATCGCCTCCAATCGAACGGAAACGGCACGTTTATGTGCCTCGAGGCCCTCGGCCTCAGCCATCAACTCGACCGCCCGGCCAATACTTTTAATACCGTCTGCATTTACTTTTTGAAATGTGATCTTCTTAAAAAAGCTGTCGAGCGAAACGCCCGAAAAGGAGCGTACAAACCCGGCGGTCGGCAGCGTGTGATTGGTCCCGGCGGCATAATCACCCAGGCTTTCACACGAATAATTTCCGAGAAAGACCGAGCCGGCGTTCACCACCTCGTCCGCTAGTTCATCCGCATCAGTGACCGCAAGGATCAGATGTTCCGGTGCATATTCGTTGATCAGATCGATCCCCACCGTCAGGTCTTCGACAAGTACCGCAATTGAGTTTGAGATGGCGGCCTCAGCTATTTTTCTGCGCGGAAGAGAGACGATCTGCCTGCCTACCTCTGACACCGTTTTCTCGATAACCTCGAAATTGTCTGAAACCAAAACGGCCTGGCTGTCGGGGCCGTGTTCCGCTTGAGAAAGGATGTCAGCTGCTACAAAAACAGGTTCACACGACCGATCTGCCAGGATCGCTACCTCGGATGGCCCGGCCGGCATATCAATGGCGACCGTGGACGACACCAATTGCTTTGCACAGGTCACATAGTTATTTCCGGGCCCGAAGATCTTATCTACTTGCCGGATACTCTCTGTCCCGTATGCCATCGCCGCAACGGCTTGCGCTCCGCCAACTTTGTAAACTGTCGAGATGCCGCATGTCTTAGCGGCAAACAGGATCGCATCCCCCACCGAGCCGTCGCTCATGGGTGGTGTAAAGATCGCAATCTCGCGGCACCCGGCAAGGATCGCCGGAATGCCAAGCATCAGTACGGTTGAAAACAGCGGAGCGGTTCCCGCAGGAACGTAAAGCCCGACCCGTTCGATCGGTACCGACCGCCGCCAGCAGGTAACACCGTTCGATGTTTCGATCATTCGAACAGGTTCACGCTGCACGATATGAAATCTGGTGATATTGCCATGTGCAAACCGTATCGCCGAAGCGAGGTCCCTCGAGATCCGCCGCTCCGCCGCCGCAAACTCTTGGCCCGTTACCTTAAGGTCGGATATCTCGACCCCATCAAACGCACGTGTATAACGCCGCAATGCGCCGTCGCCCTCGCGTCTGACAGTTTCAACAATGCCCCGCACGTCGGTTTCGATCCGCTTCAGATCGACGGACGGCCGACGCAGTATCGTTGGCCAGTCCGCTTTGCGTGGATATCGAATTACTTTCATATAACTGCTGCTTTACCTGATCATCTGATCGATCGAAATGACCAGAATGCCTTCCGCTCCCGCCGCTTTTAGCCCTTCGACGATCTTCCAATGATCGTCGATACCGATCACCGAATGGACCGAACTCCATCCGCTTTCGGCGAGCGGCATTACCGTTGGGCTTTTTATTCCGGGAAGTAGTTTTTCGATCTCGGTGAGCCTGTCGTTTGGAGCATTGAGCAAAATATATTTGTTCTCACGCGCAGCATTTACCGCCCGGATGCGAACGCTGAGAGAATCGAGAACAGACTTCACAGCAGAGCTGACATTGTTTCGGCTTATCAGAACGGCTTCCGACTCCAGAACGGTTTCGACCTCTTTTAGGCCGTTCGTAAAAAGCGTATTGCCGGAGCTCACGAGATCACAGATCGCATCAGCCAATCCGATACTCGGGGCGATCTCGGCAGATCCGCTGATCGTGTGGATATCGGCATCGACATTGTTTTCATTCAGGAATTTTCTAAGCATCTGCGGATAACTTGTGGCGATACGCTTACCTGAAAGTTGGGTGGCGGCCTCATATTCCTGCCCGCGCGGTAAGGCTATCGACAATCGACATTTCCCAAAACCGAGCCGGTCGATCGTCGCTACATTCGCGTTGCCTTCGATGAGGGTGTTCTCGCCCACGATCCCGCAATCGACAACGCCGTCTTCGACATGCTGTGGTATGTCGTCGTCACGAAGGAAAAGGATCTCGAGCGGAAAGTTGTATGCGCGCGATCTCAATTTCCCGTGCCCGTTATCGAAACCGATATCGCATTTTTTGAGCAATTGGATCGAGCTGTCGCTTAACCGGCCGGATTTCTGGATAGCAATTTTTAAATTTCTTTGAGGCATAAAAAAATAGACGGATACTTGAAAACTCGTTTTCAAGTTCGCGTCTATGTCGATCTAATGAATTTTTAGATTCTTAAAAAGTCAGATCAGCCACGCGCGATGGGTGTGATGCGCGTGATGATGGTGATGCAGGATGGTACGAGTCTCGTTCATCTGTGAGGTATTTTTGCCATACAATTTGATGAATTGCAAATCGAGAACGAAGAAAAGCTGGCCAATTCGGGAATTAGAAACTATAAATTAAGATCACCCGCAGATTCGGGCTGGTAGAGTATCTCCATTATTTCCAGCCTTCGCGAGCGCGACGGGGCCTCGAATTCAACAGTATCACCAAGCCTGTAACCGAGCAATGCAGTAGCCAATGGCGCAAGGATCGAGATCTTTCCGTCGTCGAAATTCGCCTCGGTCGGAAAAACGATTGTGTAAACAGTTTCTTCGCCCGTATCCATATCTTTCAGTCTTACTTTTGACCGCATTGTAACGATATCCGGCGGCATATCGGCCGATGCGACCACTTCCGCAAACTCAAGTTCATCTTCAAGTTTGTCAACGTATAAAAGATCCGCCCTGTCTCCGCGGTCGCGAACTAATTCGATCAAATTCTTGAGGCGTTCACGGTCGATTTTTGTGACGTAGATCGTTCCTTGCTGAATCATAATTTATTACTCCTTCAGTCGCTTGTCTATCCAGAAGCGGCCCCATGCGGGGCCGCGGTGTTGAGAATGAAATCATCTCGCGGAATTTGCTTTACTTATCGATCGGCATTTTCGGCCGTCGCTCGCTGCTCATTCGAATGGGCTTTTCGTGAATGGATCTCCATCCACACGATCGCCCCAAATGCTAGGGCCGTGAGCGCCACGATGACGATAATTGTACTTATATCCATAACTACTCTTTCTCCTCAAAGTACTGATCCCGTGACGGGTTATTCAAATTCAGTATCTCAGGAAGGCGCCGACGCCGCCGACGTCGCCCAGAAGCATTGGATCCTCGATAAAGGTAATGGTAGACCCGGTCGAGAGTGCTTCAGCAACGAGTTTGTCGGCGACGGCGGCGGAGGAGCGCGGTTCGGTCAGGTGCTCGGCAAGTGTGTTTGGCACAGCGGTGACCGAAGGTATCCGGCTCAGAGAGGTTTGGTCAACGCTGATCTGTTTCAGCGAAGCACTGAGTATCAATTCCTCAACTTTTCCGTTTGAAAGTGCATCCAAAGTATCGCGTAAACCAACGGCCGCGGACCCGCCTTCCTGATATCTGTCGAACAGGTCCCTCACCTTTTCCGCATCAGTCTGAATATTATTGTCGCGGAGCGATTCCATTGTTGCTTTAAGAATTTCGTGCTCTGGCGTTCGGATGTCGAGCCGCAGTATGTCGATGACCCGATCATTGAGGTATCGCGGGATATGCTGGCGAAACTCCGGTATGAAAAAATCGTCACCCGCAAGCACGACATGCTGCGCATTTTCTTCCTTAACGATCCGCTCAAGCATTGCAGCAACTTCCTTTATGTATTGCGAACGGTAATTGTCCAACCGCTGCTGATATCGCAATTGCGGCCTCTCGGCAGCCAAGGTCCGGCTGGTCTTGAGATTGTAATATTCAACCGCGCTTTCGGTCCTTCCAAGATCGAACACAAAAAGCCGGGCGGTCTGGCTGTCCGCGAGAAGTGCCACATATCGCGGAAACTGATCGACTATGCGAGCAAGCGGATAAAGATGCGGCCGGTCCGAAACGTGTAAAGAATGCTTTTCTATGGGCGCGTCAAGCTGAATCGCTTCGAAATAGTTATTGGCACCGGCACAGGCAAAAATCGCGAGGCCATTTGCCGACGGCTCCAGTTTATCGCGCAGATAAATGTTTATGCGACCCGCATCGCGTTCAAAACTTTCCCTTTCTGGTGAACTGTCCGCAAAGGCTTTAGCCCGGCTGCTGAATTCTTTCCGGACAAAACTGTCAAAATTATCACGGCCGTGCTGGTCGGCCTGAGTATTCAGATAAAGGCTGATGAACGGAAAATCGTTCGACGTAAATTCGGCCAATTTCCCGAGTTTTCGATCGAGTGACATTCTTATTACTCCTCCTGAAATAGTTTTCGGCTGCCAAATACGTAGAAGCTAACCAGCTTCGGAAACAGGTTAAAGCTTCGGCACAAAGAGCCTGTTAAGGACCAGCGGAAGTACTGCAATAAAACCTAACGCAACGAGTGTCCAGACGACGAAAGCAAAGATCGGAAGCATTGCTTCGTTCATCAAGCCGGTGCCGAAGAGAACACCAGATCCGGTCAAAACAATAAGCCAGGCTAACGCATAGATCTTAGCTGCTTTCATAATTCCTCCTTTCATCCATGAACGTCGTTTGGTTCAAATACCTTTGGCATCTTGTCAGGCGTATCACGAAGAGTTGCCCAGAGGGCCAGGCCATAAACAAGAGCTACTACTATTAGACTCAAAATAACCAGCATAGCCGCGCTGAAGGTGCCGCTAACATACAATGCGGCGGCGGCCACACCGACGAGGATCCATGCCGAAATGTAAAATACTTTGATCATTATTCTCCACCTCAAATATCGAACGTGTCGTTACTTATACCCTAACCGACACAACGTCTGTTTTTAAGGGTATTAACACGCACCGTCAACGGGTGTTTACACCTACCGGATCGAAAACCACGCCTGCTCGACGATCAGCGACACAGTCTCAATGGCGGACGGGTATTAACACGTGTCGCTTTCAGGTGTTTACTCCCTGTTTTCCGCTTGCTCGAATTGCTAGAATTGAAACCAATGGGGTGTTGAGCGGTCATCCTGGCTTATCAGCCCGGCTAATTACTTACAACGTGAGGTGAAAACGATGAAGATCTTGATCGGCTACGATGGTTCGGAAAGTTCTGATGCGGCAATTGATGATTTGAAACGGGCCGGGCTTCCGCGCGATTCCGAGGCCAAAGTCATTGCGGTGGGCGACCTCTTGATGAGCAGCCCGTCGCCCGCCGAGATGGTGAACGCGGCACTCGCTTCACCAAGGGCCGCTGCATCGCTGCAACAGGCCCAATCACACGCAACTCGTGTCATCACACAGAACGGTGAGTTTGCCAAGACCGCGGCGGACGATCTTCGGATGCAGTTCCCCGAGTGGAAAGTCGGCTTTGAAGTTGTGACCGGCACGCCGGCATGGGTACTGATAGAAGCGGCAAAGCGTTGGAAGGCCGACCTGGCTGTGGTCGGGTCGCAAGACCGCTCGACACTAGGCCGCCTGTTTCTAGGGAGCGTGTCGAAAAGCGTTGCAACCGACGCGACTTGCTCGGTTCGTGTGGCACGCAGCACAGCCAATAGAAAACCTGGCGGGCCGCGTATCATTATCGGGGTTGACGGTTCCCCGGCGGCGGAGCAGGCAATATATTCCGTCGGTCAGCGTGTTTGGGGCGAGGGGACCGAGGTGAAGCTGGTCGCCGTCGACGAGGGGCCTGTGGCCCCGGCGAGGGTTTCAACATTTCTTCCGCAGGCGGCGGAAATGCTTCGTGGATATGTTCAACAGAAAGAATCGCGAGTTCGCTCCATGCTCGATTGGGCTACAGAAGAGTTAGGGAATATAGGCCTGCAAACATCGGTTTTCACGGGCAAAGGCGAACCCAGCAGGATATTGATCGAAGAAGCTCACAAATGGAATGCCGACAGTATTTTCGTGGGCACCCGCGATTTTGACAGTGCATTTGAAAGGTTCAGGCTCGGAAGCGTGTCAACAGCTGTCGTTTCAAAGGCGGATTGCTCGGTCGAGATCGTTCGTCCGCCGCACACGCAAGCATAAAATTCGCGGGCCCCTCGGAAGGCTATTTCCTGGAAGAGGATAGCGAACCAGAGGGGCCGGAATTAGATCACTAGAAAAGGAGTTGAGAACAATGCCGGATTTTGTTTCAAGAAAGCGTCTCAAGAAAAAAGTACTTGATCGTTGGGAGAACGAAGGCGGAAAGTCATCCGCTGATCAACCGCGAGTTGCTTCGGCCGCACCGCCGCCGAAGCGAAAGCGAAAGAATATGCGTGAGACTTCACCCGACAGGCCCGCGTGATCCCGAATGATCACGCGGAAGGTATCCTTCTGATACAGATGGGTACACTGAGGCACCGGCAGATGAAGCGATCACTCATTCCTTTCGAGGAATTGCTTCAACACCAGTGCCTCATTATGTTCTTGGTCGCGGGCACCATAAACGAGAGTGACCATTCCTTTCGCGGCCTTTTCCTTTAGCATATCTACAAGGTCTTCGTGATGCCGGATCTCGGTCTCGTACCGCCCGCGGAATCTCTCCCATTTCTCCGGATCGTGCGCGAACCATTTTCGCAACTCGGTGCTCGGCGCGATCTCTTTCAACCAGAGGTCCACATCGGCCTTTTCTTTCGTCAGCCCTCGCGGCCAAAGCCTGTCCACCAATATCCGGCTCCCGTCCTCAGTTGCGGGCTCATCGTAAACCCTCTTGATCTTGATATTCATACAACACCTGGACCTAATAGCCTGAGAATTCCTCGGTACGTATATTGTCGTCATCGACTCCGGCGTCGTTCAGAAGTTTTCGCATCGCCGTCACCATCGATGCCGGGCCGCAAAGGTAATAGATAGGAATAGTTAGATCGGCAATATGCTTCACGAGCATTTCTTTATTGATAAACCCGGTCTCTCCATTCCATTCCTGCTTCGAGTTCGCCATATCGGTCATCGTCCCGACGAACGTAAAATGCGGATTCTCTTCCTGTGCTTTCTCTAAATCGTCGAGAAACGCCGAATCTTCGGGCCTTCGGTTTGAATTGAAAAGAAAGATCTTGTGGGGCAGCTTGTCGTGTGCGGCCTGGAGGATGATGCTCCGAACCGGCGTGATCCCGATACCGCCCGTTAGAAAGACAGCGGGAGTTTTTGTATTATTATGCAGCGTGAACGATCCATATGGAGCATCAAGGATCAGCCCGGACCCGATCTCCAAAGTTTTCATCACCCGCTTGAACGCCGTGTCGCGCATCCGCGTTGCAGCCATCAAGTAATCCTCATACGGTGCACTCGCCAGCGAGAATCCACGGATATTCCCTTCGGCATCGGTTTCCGAGGGATTTACCAGCGTGTAATCGCCAAATTGGCCCGCTTTGTATTCAAATCCGGCCGGTTTTTGAAAATGAAATGCCATTGTCCCGTCGGCAATTTCTTTCCGTTCGATCAATTTTGTTTCGTATATTGGCATGTCTCAATTCACCTATCCATTTCAATTAGATCTTCAGATCAGCCCGCGTTTTCAATATCTCCAGAATATGATTGCGAGTGATAACGCCTGTAAGCTGGTTGTCGTCGGCAACGGGCAATTGATTTACGTCCGAACGAAGCATGTCTTCAAGTGCTTCGCTGACCGGCGTTTGCGGTGATACGATCTGGAGATCGTCGAGTTTGCGCATTGCCTGTTCAACTGTTTTGTCTTTCCATTCATCCTTCGGAATTCCTTTTACCTCGTGTGTCGTTATCATACCGACGAGCCGCTTGTCTTCGACAACGAAATAGCAGCGGCTGCCCGTTTTGAGCAGATGTTCATCGACAAACTCCTGTAAATTTATCGTTCCGTCAATAGTTTCGACATCCTTCCGCATCACGTCTCCCACGCGAAGTCCGCGTAGGATCTTTGTGATAGCCACATTTGCATAACTGCCGCCCGCGGCCGTAAGCAGGAACCAGCCGATCAATGCGAGCCACAAACCGCCGAAGCCAACGCCGAAGAAAAATTGGAAAATACCCCAAACGATAAAAACAACCGCCACAAACTGGCCAACGCGGGCGGCAATATTCGTCGAACGTTCCATATCACCGGTCGCCCACCAAATAATGGCACGGAACACCCGCCCGCCGTCCAGCGGGAAACCCGGGACCATGTTGAAGATCGCCAGAACGATGTTTATATAACCAAGCCAGACAAGCGCCGCCAGAACAGGTGTTTGGGGCGCAAGCGTTTGCGTTTCGGGTGACCAGCCGAGGGCCGACGCAGTTATGAGACACAGGGTCCCGATGACAACGCTCATTGCCGGCCCCGCGATGCCGATCAGAAATTCCGTTAACGGGTCATCCGCTTCTTTATCAATCTGTGCAATTCCGCCGAGCGCGAATAGCGTGATCGACCTGACCGGCAGGCCGCGCGATTTTGCGACGACGGCGTGTGACAGTTCATGCAAAATAACGGCGACGAAGAACAATAGCCCTGTTATGATCGCCGTCGTCCAGATCGTCTCCGCACCCCAACCCACGTTCACAGATGAGAAATTTCCGGCGAGTGAAAGCGTAACAAGGACAGCTATCACCAGCCAGCTATAGTGCAGTCCAAGCTGGACGCCAAAAACCCGGCCGATATTAAGCTGTCCTTTCATTTTGTTGCCCCTTGCCTTCGGTTTACCGTCAGTTGCTATCAAGGGAAAATCCCCAATTCGCCGTAACATGTCGCTACTTTGTCGATCGCGTTTATGAACGCCGCGGTGCGCAAATTCGGGATCTGGTCGTTCGATCTCCATATCTCGCGGATCTGCTGATACCCAGTGATCATGGTTTCCTGAAGTCCTGAATTGACGAGATCGATCTCATCGGCCCCACGGGCGACAGTTTTTATTTCGCCATCGGTCAACTTCCTTCCGGTTGATTCCTCGACCAGCCGCAGCAGATTTTCATTCGTCGTCTGCTCAAAGCGCTTGCCCATACGGCCAAACCGAACGTGCGAAAGATTTTTCAGCCATTCGAAATATGAAACCGTGACGCCGCCGGCATTGAGATAGATGTCCGGTATGACCATGACATTCTTCGTCATCAAAATATCTTCCGCGGATGCGGTGGTCGGGCCGTTTGCGGCCTCAGCCACGATCTTTGCCCTAATGCGCGGCGCGTTCTCACCCGTTATTTGATTTTCAAGGGCGGCCGGGATCAGAATGTCGCATTCAAGCTCCAGGGCGTCTGCCCGATCGGCAAGATTCACAGCTCCCGGGAAGTTGAGTATCGACCCGGCTTCTTTCCGGTGTTTCACCACCGCATCGACATCCAGTCCCTTTTCGTTAAAAATAGCGCCTTCATATTCGGCAAGGCCGGTGATGACGGCCCCATGCTGCTGGCAATAAAGCGCGGCGTGATAGCCGACGTTTCCAAGTCCCTGAACGACGACACTTTTACCCGCCAGTCCTTTGCTCAGCCCGATCTTTTTCATGTCGTCTTCGTGCGAACAAGCTTCGAGCAGGCCGTAGAAAACTCCTCGCCCTGTTGCCTCAAACCGTCCGCGAACGCCGCCCTGCGACACCGGTTTGCCGGTCACGCACGCGAGAGCGTCGATCTGTCCGGGATGGAACGTCCCATAAGTGTCCGCAATCCACGACATTTCTCGTGCTCCCGTACCGTAATCCGGCGCCGGCACATCAATGCCGGGGCCGATAAAGTTTTTCTTTATAAGCTCGGTTGTATATCGGCGCGTTATCCTTTCGAGTTCTTCGACAGTATATTTCTTCGGATCGATCTGAACTCCGCCTTTCGCTCCTCCGAACGGAACGTCCATTACCGCGCATTTGTATGTCATCAAGGCAGCCAGCGCTTTTACTTCATCTTCATTGGCATCTTCCGAAAATCGAATGCCGCCCTTTACCGGCAACTTGTGGTGACTGTGCTGTACGCGCCAGCCGGATATAACTTCCATTCCCCGGCTGGTGCGGATGGGAAATTGAAACGAATAAACACTGTTGCAAACCTTGATCTGTTCCAATAGGCCCTTCGGGTGGTCCGTCAAGGCGGCCGCCCGGTCAAAGTATCTGGAAACGTTGTCAAAAAATTTCGGGTGTCCGTGTGCTGTATCCATATTTTAAGTAGCTCCTATACAATTAGTTTTTATTCAAATAGTATCGATCGACGATCCAGGCGTTTCGATAGCATGCCCAAAAGCCTTAGGTCCGGGCGTCCCCATCTATTAAAAGCCGGCCTGCACCATACTCATCGCGCAGGCAAAGATAATTTAGAGCAAGTTCTTCGTCCCTCATTCGGTCGCTCAGCTCCATATCACGGGGCGGCAGCCGTCTCGCGTAACGGCGGATCGACCAGCTTAAAAACTGCCGGATCGATTGCCCGCGGTGGGGATAATCATGCGCGTCAGCTTCCATCTGGCGGATAATTTCGCGGGCCGTCGCACCTTCATAACTTTTAGTTTTGGTTTGAAAGATCATTTGTGACTCTCCCCTCCCAAGCTCACCTAGCTAACGCTTAGGGCTGGCCCTCATTATTTGTTCGCCCGCAGGAAACGCCCCAGTTATCGTGTCCTCGGCGGTTATAAATACGTCAAAGTCCTTATGCGGCGTAGTGATCTTTTTCTTGCCGCTTAGTTTTTTGTCAAGGGCCAGTTGTCCGCGATTTTCCGGAGCTTGTCCCGGCGGTTGGATCCAAACGACATAGAACTTGCGCGAAGGTGTCAGCCTTTCGGGCGGGGCCAAATTTCGGACCTGGAAATCAACTGTCGTGTTCCCGTTGCGGTCCTTGCTGATCTTGCCTGATGCCGTCGCCGCCGGAACTGCCGGGTTAAGTGTAAAATTGACCTTTTTGTCACAAGCAGCAATAAATAAGAGCGAGGCGGCGATAATTGATGTCAAAATATATTTCATAAAAATAATTGTTCTAATTTCAAGATCTTGATCTGCAACATCGGCCCATGGAGAACTTTTTATCTCCGGAATGCGAAATTGCTAGTCTTTATTCTAAGGAAACGCAAGGTTAGGCTGCGAGCGTAAAAACACCCGAACAACACAGGTGTTTTCGCTTGCCTTTCGGATAACGGAGGGTCGTTATACTCTTTATCATGAAAATGATCTATAAAGGCAGGGTATGAGAGATCGGAGGCTATTGCTAGTTGTCGGTGCGGGAGCAATACTCACGCTTATATTGTTTGAATTGCTTTATGGCGGGGACCAGCTGCGATATGTCCTTTATGTGTTCGTCGGCTTGATCATTGTTATCGGCGGGACAGCCGCGATATTGTGGGCGGCCCGTTTGGAGCGAAAGGCGAAGCGTTCGGACGAATTGGACCATTTGAAATCGGAGTTTGTAAGCCGCGTCTCGCATGAACTCCGTACCCCTTTAACGACGATCAAAGCCCTGACACGGCTGCTGCTCCGCGGTGAGGTCAGTGAGGAGAAACGACGCGAATATCTCGAAACGATCTCGATCGAGTGCGACCGCCAGATCGACCTGATCTTGAATTTGCTTGATCTGTCGCGTATCGAAGGCGGTGTTTTTCGTCTTGCCCTGGAAAAAGTAGAGGCCGCAGATGTGATTTCGTCGTGCGTCAAATCGGAAATCGCGGCAGCGGAACGACGAAGCCACAAACTGCAGATCGAACCGATCGGAGACATACCGTCGCTGTGTGCTGATCCCAAACATCTGCGACGCGTGATCTCTAACTTGATCGAAAATTCCATCAAGTACACGCCCGACGGCGGGTTGATCACACTTTCGGCAGGCCTGGATGGAGACAATGTTGCTCTTCGTGTAACAGACAACGGCAGAGGAATACCAAAAGCCGATCTTCCCGTTCTATTTGACAAGTTTTATCGCGGCAACCCGGCGCCGCATTCGACTGCTTTGGCAGCGGCCACGTCAAATGACGCCTTTTTGGATGACGCGGATGTATCCGGCGTCGGGCTCGGCCTATATCTTGCGCGGGATGTGGTAGTGCGAATGGGCGGAAAGATAAGTGTTGAAACGGAAGTTGGTGCTGGAAGTACCTTTACAGTGCACCTTCCGATATGGGGTCCTGGCAAATGCGGCAGCGTTGAAAATGAGGTGAAAGAAAATGGCAAATCGATTATTGGTAGTTGACGATGATGCAAGCCTGCTTCTGGCGGTTTCAGAAACAATGCGGGCCGAAGGATATGTCGTGGTGACGGCACGCCGCGGTGCCGAAGCCCTTGTGCGAGTTGCCGAACGCCTGCCTGATCTGATCATCAGCGACATCCGCATGCCGGGCATGGACGGGTATCAACTGGCCCGGCATCTCCGCTCGGCCCCGCATACACGCCTCGTCCCCATAATTTTTCTGACCGCGAAGGATGAAACGGCCGACCGCATTGCGGGTTTTCGCTCTGGTGTAGACGCGTATATTACCAAGCCCTTCGAACCCGAAGAATTAGTTGCGATCGTTGCCGGAATTCTCGAACGGGTCGAACGCACGCGGGGTGACTTGGCCCGGCTGTTTGGCGAGAATGAAAAAGAAGTCGCATTTGAGCGGGATGAGGAACTGACAGATGCTGAATGGCGTGTGGCGAAGGCCGTCGCTCACGGTTCGAGCAATAAGGAAATTGCTAAAGAACTGAACCTCAGCCTCAGGACCATCGAAGGCCATATCAGCCATATCCTGGACAAAAAGCACCTGAGCAACCGAGTTGAACTTGCTCTGGCCATCGCGGGCCACAAGGTTCCGGATTAAAGGCAGAGCCCTAATCTTATGGTGCTCGCCGCAAATGTTCGCCCTGGCTTTTCTTTGCGGCCTCTGCGGCTTTGCGGGAAACCGCGTTTTACCTCACAACAAAGAGACGCAAAGAAAAATACGCAGCACCAAATCATCACGACCTTGTCCGATTAAAGATATATCCTGATTCCGATTAGCCCGGCCGTTCACCGACTATTGTTCGTCCAACTGACGTTGCGGCCGGGAGCCCTTCAATTTCTCTGTGGCCGCTAGATGATACGGGCAGATCGTCGTACTTCGTTTTGCAAGTATTATTGTGGCGGTGATCGCAACGATACTGGCGATCTGAACTACCGTGAAAAGTACGTCACTACGCAGCCATGCATAGGTCAAAAGCAGAAGGCCCGCGATCAGCCATATCACCCAGGTCGAAATACTGATGCCCCAGGCGCATTTTTCGACATAAAGATGCCGTATCTGTGGAAAATAGGCAACAATAACAAGGGCCGTTCCAAGCCAGCCGATCATTTCCATAGTTAAGTATACATCTCACCGATATTATATCGGCATCGATCGTGGGTTGAGAGCCATCACCGGTGATCAACCAACATGAAAAGGCAGAACTCCGAAATGATTCGGAATCCTGCCTATCCGTCCCCTTGTCCCCCCTTGTTCCGCCTTGCGTGAAGCTCACGATCTGGTGCAGATCTTCGAAACCAATAGATCGGCACCGTTCGCTTCCTAGAAGTTGTGTTGGAATCGTTCAGTCGCCATTCTGATCTCTTCGAGTTGGCGGGCCTCGAACTCATTAACCCAGTTCTTGACCGCTGAAATCATTTGTCGGGACGCTCGCCTTCTAGATCGTTCATCGACGACCGTAGTGTTTTCGACGCGTCTGATCGCGCCTTTCTTGATGATCCTGATGTCCGTTCGGGCAGCGAGGCCGTTCTTTTTGCTTTTCGTATTCGTCATGGCTTTTCCAACTTGTATTCGCCGGCCGTAACTTTTCAGATGCACGTTTTTATCGTGATCTTCGCTCCTATCTTAACCAGTTCGCACCGTTAGTGCCGAGAGTGATTCTACGCGAATTGCATAGGTGTTTACCCTCTATATTCGACGGGTTGGCGGGCAGGTTGCTGAGATCGCAGGGTCGAAAACTTTTCAACCCTGTTTGGCTTCCATGGACGCGGCGTATTCACCACGTCGCGCCGCCCGATTGCAAAGAGCTCGATTGACCAGCCTTTGCTGGGCAGCATGTGTATTGGCGTCAACACCTCGCCAAATCTCCATCGCCGGCTCCTCGATGGCTCGGGCAAATGAAAACGTCAACGCCCACGGAAGGCGAGCTTTGAACCGGGCATTCATCGCATTCAAACGAGCCGTGGCCAGCTCAGCAGATTGGCCGCCCGACAGAAACGCCACGCCCGGAACGGCAGCAGGAACGACGCGAAGGAGCGTTGTCACAGTAGCATCGGCCACCTCGTCAACCGTTTCCTGTATAGGACACGTCAAACCCGGAAGCACCATATTTGGCTTAAGGATCATTCCCTCAAGCATCACCCGCTGCGTGTAAAGCTTGTCAAAAACCGTCTGGAGGACTTCCTCAGTTACCTCGCGACACCGCTCCAGCGAATGATCGCCTTCCATCAGGACTTCAGGCTCGACGATCGGCACGATCCCGGCTTCTTGGCATAACGCAGCATAAAGGGCGAGGATTTGTGCATTTGCTTCAATGCAGGCACGGCTGGGAATGCCGTCGCCCAAAATGATCTCCGCACGCCACTTGGCAAATCGGGCACCCAATGTTGAATATTCGGCAAGACGTTCGCGCAAACCGTCCAGGCCGCTCGTAATTTTCTCTCCTGGATGACCAGCCATATCGGTAAGTCCTGCATCGACCTTTATGCCCGGAATGATGCCCGCATCAATGAGTACTTTTACAAACGGGATGCCGTCTTTCGTACTGTGTCGGATCGTTTCATCGAAAAGGATCGCCCCGCTGATCGCCTCACCGAGGCCGGGCGCGGTTACGATCAATTCGCGCCACGCTCGCCGTGCATCGTCAGTCTGCGGGATATTTAATTCGGCAAATCGCTTGTCCTCGGTTGCAACGCTCTCATCCATCGCAAGCAGTCCCTTATCGTCGGCCACTAATGCCCTCGCGGTTTCTATGAGTTGTTGTGGACGCATATTAATACCTCGATCATTCTTATACGCTTCTGGCGCACTCTAGATCCGTCACTTTTACCAATCGGCGTTTGAACCGCTCCTCTCCCTTGAAATTAGCCTTCAAAAATATCTGTATCAGATCCCATGCGAGAGCCGGCCCAGTAACGCGGCCGCCAAGACACATTACGTTCATGTCATCATCCTCTACGCCCTGATGTGCGGAATACGGATCGGTGATCAACGCCGCTCGCACGCCCGCTATCTTATTAGCCGCGATACATGCCCCAACGCCGCTGCCGCAGATGGCCAGCCCGCGTGAAACTTCGCCGCCAGCCACTGCCCGAGCCATCGGAACCACAAGATCCGGGTAATCGTCGCCCGCGGCCAACTCATACGCTCCAAAGTCAACGACCTCATATCCCGCCGCTTTTATGGACTCCGAAAGTTGTCCTTTCAATTCAAAACCGCCATGGTCGGCGGCAACGCCAATTCGGATCATTTCCAATTCCTCCCCTGAAGTCTTCCGATTCCGTTTCGCACGGTCATTCAAATGTTTGCCAGTTCGCCAAAGTATTCGTGATCCTCCGCGAATCCACCTTCGCCTTCGCCGACCGATCTGACGTCCTCGACAAACTCGATCGACTGTATCCATTTGACCATTTTGAAACCAAGTTGATTCTCGACCCTCAGCCGCAAAGGCGCTCCATGCAGTTGCGTGAGCGGCTCATAGTTCATCTCATATGCCAGTAAAGTTTGCGGGTTTTCAGCATTTTCCATCGATAAGCTGTCGTAATATCGAATGTCCTCGACACCCTCGTGGAGCGCGACTCCGTCCCCGAAAGAGTGAAAAACGACCGCCCTCGCATTTTGCTTCGGCTTGACCAAATGAATTAGATCCGCCATCGGCAAACCGCCCCAAGCCGCAATGCCCGACCAGCCCTGAATGCAATGATGCAGCGTGATCTGCGTCTTCGAGCCCATTGTCCGCAGGTCATCCAACGATAGTTCGACAGGATTGTCCACCAACCCATGTATCTTCAAACGATAGCCCTCAAAGTCGTCATCCGCCAGCGCTTTCCATTCCTCACACGTCGGCACCTTGCCGTTCGCCCAGAGGAACGGCGATATGTCCTCGCGGCGAAACTCGACCCGCGGCGCCGCACGGTTTAGAAGCATCGACATTACCGGCGACACAAGTGCCTTGGCCACATGCTGCACCAACCGCGGCCGGCGCCACGCCAGCCAGTTGGCCAAAGCATTGACCGCCACTATCACCGCAATTCCCAACACACCGAGATAGACGCCGGCCATAACAACGTCGTCCGTGCCGGAGACGATGTGGTTCAT
>CAUJFK010000225.1 GCA_963169175.1 Acidobacteriota bacterium
ACGTTGGTAAATCGAGCCTCTTTAATGCTTTGCTCGGAACTGAGCGGGCGATAGTGACCGAGATCGCGGGCACAACGCGCGATCAGATCAACGAAGGTTTTGTAGTGCACGGGATCCCCGTGGTGCTGTCGGATACCGCCGGCCTGCGAGAAACGACGGACACGGTGGAAAGCATAGGCGTGGAACGGTCCCGGCGGGCGATGGCGGATGCCGATCTGGTGATCGTTGTCATCGACGCCGCTGAATCTATAACTGGCGAGGACAAGTCAGTTGTCGAAAGTGTGAAGGCCCTGCCGCATGTTCTGGCGGTCAATAAGATCGACAAGATCGGTTCCGCCAAAGAAGAGGCAGATCTCATTCGCGATATCTTTCAAAACGGTGAGATCATTCCGGTTTCCGCAAAAACCGGCCGCGGCATGGATGAGCTAAAGCACGCGATCGTTCATCCTTTCATATCGCACGAAAGCGGCGATGGCGGCTTTCTTGTTACTGACGCACGCCATCACGACCTGCTTGCCCGCTCGCGCGATGAGATCTTGTATTCGCTCGAACTTCTCGATCAAAAAGCGAGCGAAGAGTTTACCCTCATCGGCCTGCACAATGCACTTCGCTATCTCGGGCAGATAACCGGCGAAACAACGACCGAAGATATGCTGACGCGGATATTTTCTACTTTCTGTATTGGAAAATAAGGGACCCGCCTAGATCGTCAGTCGAAATCTGCCTGTGCCCTGGCTGGTCTCATCCCACTCGACGGCTGCATGGATAAGCCCTGCTCGCGAGCGAATTCCGGCAATACCTCGGCCGCCGCGAAGCGACTGTTCGGGCGGGGTGAACGGCTTTCCGTTGTTCACTATCACCAATTCAAAGGAACCAGGTGCGGGCACCGAAACCTGCATATCGACAAGGTCGGCGTCGGCATGACGTTTGATGTTGGTCAGCACCTCCTGCGCGATGCGATAGATCTGAAGCTGTACGTTAACGCTGAAGTTGATCTGCTCGTCCTCGACACCTTCCGCGTTGAACCGGTAGTTTTCGATCGTGTGACTGAGCAAAAATTCGAGCGAAGCGATAAAGCCGACATTTTCCAAGACCGATGGGCTGAGGTCTTCGCAGATGCGGCGGATTTCGGTCGAGATCGCTTCTATATCATCGCGAAACCCGGTGCCGGGCGGCAGTGTTTTGTCGCCTTTCATCATCAGGTCGCGAAGATCGGCGAGCGTTTGATCGTGCAAATCTCGGGCAATGCGGCGCCGCTCGCGTTCGGCTTCGTGTGCCAGGTCCAGCCGTGCCGTCGTGAGTTCGCGGCCGCGAAGCACGATCCGCCGGCGTTCGATCACAGCCCAGACCAGTGCAATTATCGCAATGGCAAGCAGAACTCCAAGTGCCGTTGCGGTCCACGGAAACGGAGCTTTGGCGACAGAAAATCGAATAATCAATGGTTCGGACGGAAGCAGATCGCGATTGAATGCTGTGGTTTCGATCGTATAGTCACCCGGCCTAAGATCGGCGGGTGCGTATTGCGCCTCGTTGGAAAGGCGGCTGTCGATAAGATCGCCGCGTGAGTTTTTTAGTAGAAACGCATACTGAAATTCTTCTGGAAACGTCCGGCTGCTTTGGCCGGCAACTTCGAGCAGAAGCGAATTTTGCGGGAAATCCAGCTCGATCTTAGCGCCGATCTCAGCAAGATCGTGGACATGCTGGCTGAGCACACGCGTTGCGATCAGCTTTGGCGGAACCTCCCCCGGCTTGTACTTAACAACACCGCGGTTGGTCGCGATCAACAGCCCATCGTCGAGACGCAGTATCGAAAATGCCTTCTCGGACGGCAGCCCCTGCTCAAAGCCGACCGATGAAACAAGCCAACCGAATTGTTCATTTTGCCTGGCATGGAGCAGACCGCGGGTTGTTGTCGCAGCCCAGACATTCTCGCCGTCAACCAGCACATCACGAACGTCTTCGGCCTCGATGATCTTTTCCGGCCCATCCGCTGAGAGGCGAAAAACGCCGTGTTCACCAGCGATCCAAACGGTTTTATCAGGTGCAAGAGCTATCCGCCGGATCATCCCGATCTTCAGTGTTTCGGGTGATGCCTCGAGTTTTATATCGCGCCCGTCAAAGCTGAACAGGCCGTTGCCATCGGTGCCTATCCAAAGCTTGTCACCGTCGCTCGAGACCGTGCTGACCGATGGGTCGGCATATTTTAGGTGGTACGTACCGGAAGTTACCTGTGCCAACCCAATGCCCCCGACGGCAGCATAGGTCGCTCCACCCAGGTCGGCGAACGAGCGGACATCTCGGACCGCCTGGCCTACATGGGCACTCGAACCGATGATCAATTTTCCTGACCGGTCCTCGGCCAGCGCATAGATCGGCAGAGTTGCGGATGCCCCAGCGGGTATCCATTGCTCGTCCTTTTGGATGAAGAGACCACGATTCGACCCAGCATATATCGCGCCGGCGGCTGTTTGGAAAAGCGTACGGATGAAATTTCCATTCGGGCTATCCGACACGGTCTGCTGAAGCGGGCCGAGGCGGTCAAAACGGCTTAGGCCGCGGTTTGTCCCGATCCATATCACTCCCTCACGATCTGTGAACAGGGCATAAATTGTATCCGAACGCAGGCCGCCGGAACTGTTGGCAAACGTATAGATCTTTTTTTGCTTAGGGCCGACAAAGTGAAACAGTCCGTAGCGTTCGGTCCCGGCCCACGTTCCGCTTTCGTTCACTTCTAAAACCATTACGTCAGAGGTAGGTGCCGGGATACGCAGTGCCCGCCGGCCGTTTTCGACGGTGAATACGCCGCTTATTCCCTTTGCGGCCTCGGTTCCCAGCCAGAGTTGGCCGTCTGTGTCCCGCGCCAGCGAATTGATAAAGATCGGCCGCGGCGACGTCGGATGCTCCGAGGCCGTCCCATTATTTATGCGAAATATGCCGCGGCCCGCGGTGCCTGCGAGGACGTCTGTTTCATCGTCGATCAGGCTTGTAATTCCAAGCGGAATTCCTTGATCCGACCGGATGGGATCAGAAAGCATATCTTTGGCGGTGAACGATCCCCCATCGCCTTTGATGATCCGCATAACGCGGCCTGAATCGGTCCCGATCATCGTTTCACCGCTTTGGTCGATGGTGGTAACACCGACGTTCTGTGCGCCATCGACAGGTAGAAAGCGGTCGCCCGTGCGGACGAATGCTCCGTTGCGGGTACCGATAAATAATTCACCATTGGGACCCGTCTTTAACGAAAGGATTCTATCCGCATCCGGGTTTCCGAGTGAGAAGTTTTGTATTCGCCTTCCGTCAAAACGGGCAAGGCCGTTGTCCGTCCCGAACCACATCACGCCATCGGACGTTTGGGCTATGGCCCGGACGCTGTCGGATGGAAGGCCGTTGAAAACGGTGATCGAGCCCCACTGATGAAAGTTTTGCGCGCCCGGCAGCGGCGTTGGTGAAGGAGTTCGAACCGGTGTAGGACTTGCGGAAGGTGTTGGCGAGACAGAGCCGGCGGGTGTCGGCTGTGAATCCTGTGCCAAATGAGCTGCGACAGCCAGGGCAAGGAGCAACAGGCATGCAGTCGCTCCAGAATATGCCTTTGCGGATATTGCGGCATGGGTTCGGATCATTTGGGTGATCTAAGAAACTTCTCGCGGTCGCGTTCGAACCATTTCTCAAGGTCCTTTTCCGCCGAATCAAGTTCCTCACGATTTATTAGTCCGCGGCGAAGCGCCTCGAAAAAAGCGCGTGTGCGGGTATTGTATGCGAGCTTTTCGTACGCTTCGTACTCAGTACCAACGGCCGATTCGGTAAAGAGTTTTTCGTACAGCGTCGCAAGCCGGCTTTCAACACCGCGAAGGCTGAGACTGCATTTGCGGGCGATCGCCCAGTTTGACAGGCCGAGCGCAAGATAACGCAAGGCCTCGGCCTCAAACTCCGTCAGCAGCGGCCGCTGGAACGAATCCTTGAACGCCGGGTCGATCATATCCGCGCCGTCTTCGAGCACGGCGGCGACGAACCTTAAGAATCGCGTTTCAGGATTGTTTTTGTGAATGAATCCGTAGGTAGGCTGCGGTTCAATGGAGCGGACGATCTTGCGTATCTCGTTGATGTATATCTCGTGTGGGAACTGGGTCCAAAAAATTATTCGGGCTTCGGGAAAATCTTTCCAGATCGTACGTGCCGCTTTTACTCCGGAAAGCTTTGGCATTTGAATGTCCAATATCGACAGCGTCGGCCGATGCTCAAGCGCAAGGTTCGCCGCTGCCTCGCCGTCGCTTGCCTCGAAAAAAGGCTCGTGGCCGGTGAATTCTTTCTGAAGCAACTCACGCAGGTAATGTCGCTGTGCTTCGTTATCTTCTGCGATCAGGATGGACATGTTAAGGACTTTAGGTCGGTTCGATTCGGATTATAGCAAATCGCAGCGGGCTGACCTGATTTTTGCGACCGACCACCCAGGTTGAGATTAATTGCTGCCCCAACGTACGGCAACGTGGGAAACCACAGCTTCACTGTGTTGCTCGTCCGCTATTTTTATCACACGTTGACGGAGGATACTCAAGAGTGGAGAAGCATCTCTACGGAGGATCGTACCAAATGAGCCTAAATCGAGTTCTTGTCGCAGTACCTGTTTTTTTCTTTAGCCTAACCGTCGGCATTGCTGTGTTTTCACTAGCCGCGGCCGTAGCCTCGTACCTTCGGACCGAGCAGATACCTGATGTTAAGGTACAGGTTTCGGCGCTTCCCTCTTCATCGGCCCAGGCGCCGGATCCCGGCCCGCTTGACCCGCAGCCTGCAGATCCCAGCATAGATGAGATCGATGCGGAAGAAGCCACGAAAGACCAAGTTCCGGAATACGAATGGAGCGGCGTTTATGCATTTGATACAGAATCACTACCTAAAGCTTTTCGCGGCCTCGGCCATATGGAGGTGAGCCTCTATGACTTTGAGAAGATCGGAGAGAACGGTGAGCCCGGTGTGCGTATTCCGCCAAAGGGTTACTTGTTTGCGGAAACAGAATTTAAGTTCAAGCGGATCGCCGTTGGAGGAAAGCACATATCGTTTCAGACGGAAACCGTGAATGGGATCAGCTACAGATTCACGGGAGAATATCTTGCCCTGGATTACTGTGAGACCGGCGGCGCAACACCGGACGTTTTCGGCGAGCTGATAAAGATAGTAAACGGAAGATGGGCGGCGGCGATGAAAGCGAAATTGTATGAGGAGTGCGGCTGTTGATCTACCTGTCAAAGCGTTAACAGAAAATCTTCGGTCGCGACCTCGAGGGCTCCGCCAATGGCCGAACCGATGGGTTCGCCGGCTTCGACGGACCAGCCTTTTGTTTTTCCGATGATGCTGCGACGGATGGCTTCATTCATTGGGTCCTTGATGAATTTCCAGCCGTAAACCAGGCGGCCGCTGATGATGACGCGCGGGATGCCGACAGTCATAATCACGTTTGCGACGCCGATACCGAGGTAGTCGCCGATTTTTTCAAGCGTGCGTCGCGAACGGACATCGCCGTTCTCTGCCTTGCTCACTATCTCGACGAATCGCGGGACACTCTCGCCGCGGGCAGGCGGTCGGTCGCCGAGGTAAAGCGATGCTGCCGACGCGGCCGACGCATACTTCTCCCAACAACCTCGATTACCGCAGGCGCAAGGCTTGCCGCCGGCGACGATCGTCATGTGCCCAAATTCCCCAGCCATTCCAATTTC
>CAUJFK010000226.1 GCA_963169175.1 Acidobacteriota bacterium
CGAGCAAGCCGGTCGATCCTTGCGTCACTCCGAGAGCAATCTGCGTCGGCTGGAGACGGGAATTGAATGCTGTCGATTCGTAGCGATAGTTGCCGAGTTCCATCGACGTGACCGCGCCCGCCGCGTTGTAAACGAAATTGAACGCGTAATTGTGATACGGTCCCGATGTCGCGTTCTTCTTGCTCTTCACCACCGACAAATCGCCCGAAACATCCAAAACATTCCTCACCTTCCGCCCGCTCGGATAAGTTTCCTCAGTTAACGCACCCGAAAGATTATAAACGTATCCGGTCGTGTAGCCGATTGGGTCTCCGCCGTCAGTTGTCTGCTTATGTGCTGTCACACGTCCTAAGATGTCAAACGCGGTGTATTCCGTTGTCGAAACGCTCGATGCAACTTTTGTCAGCTTGCCGATCGCCGGGTAAGCCGCACGGAACGGGTTCGAGGTAATTTGATAGCTGTTCGGATTACCCGTCGAATAACGCGTCTCGACCTTTATCCCGTGAGTCTCGTTGTAAGGGTCTTCGGTTGCGATATTCTCAAGTGTTCTTGATAGCCGCACTCGCCCCAGTTGATCGAAATGCTGGATCGCAACCTTCCGCCCGTCGCCGATCGATTCAACATCAGACCGCACAATAACCCGCCGTGCCGTGTCGTTGTATTCCGTCCGCACCCACGATTCCAACGGCGAGTTCGCCGCGTTCCTAACTTTTATCGGCCGCCCTAGCGCGTCATACTCCGTCACCAACGAAACACTATTATCCAAATCCGTCGCCGTCGTCACCAAACCGGTGTAAAAATCGTAAGCGGCAGTTGATGTCCGTTTCAATGCGGAATAGTTCGAAGCCGTTACCGTCTGTGTAGGATAAAGATCGGAAACCGGCCCGGCGGGCGTCGTAATGTCGCCGTAAGTTATACTTGAAACAACGCCGTTCGCATCCGTAGATGTCAGCAGCATTCCATACTGGTTATAAGTCGCCGAGGTCGTTATCGAGTTTGTCTCAATAAGAGGGTTGGTGTATGCCTGAAACGTTCCTCCCTTGTAGGAGTCCCACGCTTTTGTCTCGGTCAGGTTGCCTAAGGTCGGATTCGACGGCGAGTTGTCGTAAACAAACTCCGATCTCGAAACAGGCGTTCCTCCCGCCGCCGTCTGAACCTCGCTCGACTTTGGCAGACGAAGCAGCGGCTGTCCGACGAATAACAGATAGCTTTGCGGATCGGAGTAGTAAGTTGAGGATGCTTCCGGCGTGTCGTTGTAATAATCGGTCTTTGTTATGCGTTTCAAATAATCCGCCGCATTCGCGGGCAGGCCGGTCGGATTGTCATCGCCAGATCGCAGCACGGCTGAATACGGCATCCAATCGTACTCATAAACGCGCAATACATTGCCGTTCTTGTCATAGACAAAATCCTTCGCCGATGTCAGCGAATAGCTTCCCGCCGCATTCTTGATCGAAGTAAACTCGGTCTTCACATACGGGTTGTTCGCGAATCGAAAGGGCGCGGAGCATGCGGTTGGGCAGTTCGTTTCCCAAATTCTCTCGGTTTTTGTCCCGTTGGACGATTCGGTCTTGTACGTAAGCCCCGCGTTCCAGAGATTCGCATCCGTGTTGTAGAAAGAATTCAACGTTGAGCTGCCGTCCGGCGCACCAACGCTGCCGCCCATGTACGATGTGCCGTATGTCCAGGTTTCCGTCACGGGCGTCGTGGTTCCGTCATATTCCGCATCATACGTCACGGACTTCGAAGTTGGATAATTCTTCAAGATTTCCTTTAATTCGAGATTGTCAGTTGACCCGTTCCGTCCGTCCCATGCATATGTATACGCAATACTCGCCCCGCTCGGAAGCGAAACGCCGCTGACTTCGCCCCAACCGTTTGAAAGCCCGGACGGCGGATTCGGATAGGGATGAGCATTGTAGCTAAACGTGTAAGTGCGGCCTCCCATTTGCACTGGTTCGGTAATAGTATCCACAACGTTCCACACCACATCAAGATTAGAGATTTGATCCTCATTCGGGCAATTGCCGGGACCGCCGACGCACGACAGGTAAGTTTTCTTGACGATTAGGTATTTCCACTTCACCGTCCAAACAATGTCATCGGCGCCGCCAACGCCTTTTGATCTGATCTCGTCATCACCATTAAGGTTTTGCGAGATCGTGACCGAACGGCCGAACTCGTCCGTAAGCCCCTCAACATAATTCTCATTACGGTCATAGATCCGCTGTGTAACTCCGACTGAAAGACCGCCGCCCGTCACCTTCGAGCCGTCAGGAAAATAGAGTGTCCAGGTGTTGTTGTTAGGATCCCCGTCATAGTCATATGAAAATTCAAGCCGTAGAAAACTGCCGTCGTCGCTGTAAATTTTCTTCGCGTGACCGGTCCTCGTGCGAGTTCCGCCGCAGTTCTCAACATATCCGTCATACGTTACCTTGTAAAACTTATCTCTGATGCAGGCCGAAATTCGGCGAAATGTAAGTGTCGATAGACCTACTCTAATTGAAACCAATCGTCAATCGCCGAAATTCATCTCCCGCAAGTGCCCGATCATTCCGCGCGCGGCGATAATTCGTCTGCGAGAGACAAGAATTATTCGAATCGGAGCTTAAATTATTCGAATTGTTGCTTGAATTTTCCGAATTGTGACTTGAATTATCCGAATTGTGGCAAGAATTATCCGAATTGTCGCTAGAATTATCCGAATTGTTGCGAGAATTTTCCGAATTGTGACTTGAATTATTCGAATTGCAGCAAGAATTATTCCGATCCGAGCGAGAATTATTTGTGAATAGAGTGTTTTCGTGCTGATCTGCAGCGGAGAAAGTGGAACCTAAACCACGAAACGCGCGAAACAGGATCGAAGGGCGGATACGAATCTCTCACAGTCGGGGATAGCCAAGACCCAAGCCCAAGCCAGCGTCTCCGCGAACGATTATGCCGGACAAACAGTGAGCGCCTTCTTTTCGTGCCATTCGCATCTTCAATTCGTGAATTTCGTGGTTGGTTCCCGCTTTCGCCACCATGAACAGCACGAAAAAAGGAGCGAAGCCCACGAAAGCGGATCGTATTTCCGTTCACGTCGTATTGGTAGCCCGCAGTTGTAATACGGTTCGTGGCGTTGTCGTAAGATTCGGAATGCCGTGTCGAGCGGGGATCGGGGAAGAGTCCGGTCGATTGTAAAATGTCAGAAATCACGTTTCTTATCGCGACGCCGAAGTTGCCACCGGACAATGCAAAGTTGACAACAAGATCAAAGCCTCTTTCACAAATACCTGCCACGCCGCCTTTCCAGGACCTACAAATTTTTCACGCCGGACATCGCAAACCTGCTCCACCGCATTGACCAGGTCCTCGGCGCGGAATGGTTTTGAGTCGCGTTTAGCCTTTATATTGAGAAATGGCTGAGCGCTGGCTGTTCTGGGCGGTTATCTGTTCGCTTCCGGCAAGAGCTCGTAATTGCCCATCTGGCGGTTGTATGCGTCGAGTTGGCCGATCGAATCGGCGGTCGCGTCGAGCATTTGCTTCGTCATCGCTATCGAATCGGAGAGCTGTTCGAAATCGAGCAGTGAGAATTTCTCCGGCGTGGACATTGTCACTATCTCGTCATTAAGGTAGCTGAAGAAGTTCTCGATCGACTGAAGCTGGCCTTCAACCAGTTTGACGCTGCGTTCTATCTCGTCAAATGAAGCGACACGGCGCTTTAGGATCTCTACATTCGTTTGCTGGATACGGCGTGTTTTTTCATCGCCGGCACTTTCCGCTGCCCGGTATGCCTGCGAAAGCTGGTTATGAACGGCTTGGCGATTGATCGATTTTAGGTGCTGCTTGCGGCGGCGATAGACGTCAAGCAAGTCAACGAAATCTTCCCAGCGCTGATCGAGTGTAACAAGATTGCTCGGAAGTGCTCCCGCACCCGTAAACTTCTTATAGTTATCCTGGATCTTTTCCTTTAGCCAGCGAAGATACTCGACGGCCTCACGTTCGCGTGGTGTAAAGGTCTTGATCAGCTTTTCGCGGGCAGTTCGGGCGGCAAGGAACAATCGTTCTTTCTCGCGTCTCTGAACAAGGTGCCGGTACATCGGAAGATTGGGCAGCGTCAGCACGTACGCAACCTCAAATATCAGCGCGATCAACAGCGGAATGACACTTCCGGTATATGCCGCCGCAACAGCAAAGCCAGCCAGGCCCCAAAAGTTGAATGGTTCCTTTACGGCCTCTTTCAGGTAGCTCGACTGGAATTTTGTTAACTGCTGCTGATATTTCGCGAGATCCGCCATAACTCTGCTGAATGCTCAACTCCTGAGTAATTCGATGCAATTTCCCCTAGTTCGATTGCTTGGCTTCGTTGATCTCGTTAACGATAACCTCGTCCAGAACATGCTCGTCCTTCGGTGCTTCTGAGCCAACCCCGATCTGCTTGCTTGACGGTGAAGATCCCGCTCCGAGCAATCCCATTTGCGATTTGTATTCGAGCAGTTTGTCCTGAAGCTGTATATCCATCGCCTCGCGTTCGATGTCCTGCATTTGAGTGTCAACATTGCTTGCCCCAAGCTGCAGTTTAGCCTCAGCGGCGGCAACGCGGCGGTCGATCTTCTCACGCATCTCATTGAAGGTCGATGCGTCGTCGCCGATGTTGAACGTCTCCATCGTCTGTGCCAACTGCTCCTGCAGCTTGGCCTGCTTGGCGGCGGAGATAAGCTGCATCGCTTCGGCGGTGCGCTTTTTCATGTTCAGGACGTAGTTGTCTCGTGCTTTGAGCGCCTGCTTTGATGCAAGGGAGGCATGATCAAGCTGGGCCCCGGTGCGCTCAAGATCGAGCTGGGCCTGCTGAAGCTGGCCGATGTACGCCGTCGCGATATCGTCCCGGCCCATCTTTACGGAAGCTTTTATTTTTGAATCAAGCTCCACCACCTGCTTTTCCAGGTTTTCGTTATTCTTCTGCAGCAACCGCTCGGTCGCCATTACCTGCGCCACCGAATTATTCAGCTCCGGCACGCGGTCACGCATGTCCCGGATGGTTTGCTGCAGCACCAGTTCGGGGTTCTCAATCCTGTCCAACGCCGCGCCTGTGCTGGCCCTGAACACTCGAGTTAATCTCGCCCACAATCCCATTTTTATCTATCCGCTCCTAAAAAAGTGTCAATAAAGAACTTTCGCCAAATCCCCTACGACCAAAAACTGTCGGAAGTTGCATTTTCAGGATTAGTATAACAGGAAAAAGGATTTATGGAATAGCAAACTCCAGGCGTCGAAGGCGAATTTGCTTTGAGTTACTTTTGGTCGATCGTTGTGTCCCTGGCGGGCTTTGCGTGAGACCGGATTTGATCTTACGCAGAGCTCGCGAAGGCGGCAAAGGAAGATCGTGCTCCATTGTTCGGTGCAAGTTGCGAAACCTGACTGCGTTCAGTACTTAGGCCCGCCGAGCGATTCCGGTCCGGCCGCTGGTTTAAAAGTATGATCTTGCGATAAAGTTGGTTGGTTGTATTTCGCCATCTGAATCGCTCAAGGTCCCGAGTGAGGGAAAGCTAATAAAATGAGGAAACTAACGGCAGTTTTGGTCTTGGCTTCGGTATATTTGAGCATTTTTGCTCCGTTTGCGACGGTCGCCCTTGGACAGATCGCCGGCAGGTCACGGGAAAAGAGAATGAATGATAGTCCGACTGGATTCACGTTTCGATTAAGTGAAGGCGTTCAAGGTTCGGAAACGCGGACCGTGCAGCCGACGGCGACGGCCGAGCCTATCTCAGAAGATCTGTCGTCGTCGATCTTAAAGCGGCTTCCCGCAGTAAAGTCCGATCCAAGCGACCAGACCGAGTTTGCCAAACGCATCGGAACGCTTCCGGCGCCAAAAACAGGGAACCGTATTCCGGCCAAATTTCCCGCTGACGACAGCAGTGCCTTGCCGAATACCACAGGCTCGAAGACCTCGCTCGAAGTCTTACGCTTTTCGCCCGAAGGAGAGGTTCCGCTCGCACCGGACCTAAGCGTGACGTTTTCGCAGCCGATGGTCGCCGTTACATCGCAGGAAGAAGCGGCCAAATACGCCCCGGTCGAGTTTACGCCGCACGTAGAAGGCCGGTGGCGCTGGCTTGGGACAAAAACGCTGATGTTCGATACGGAAAAGCGCTTCCCAATGGCAACTAAATTTACCGCCCGCATTGCCGCCGGCACCAAGTCCGCGACCGGACAGACGCTGGCGAAAGACTTTTCGTGGACATTTACCACCCCGCCGCCAAAGGTTGAGCAGATGATCCCGCAGAATCAAGTGGTTCGGCGGGATGCGTTGATGTTCATCCGCTTTGACCAGGCGATAAATCCGGAGGCGGTTCTGCGGACCATCTCGGTACTTGCCGGCGGCCGAAA
>CAUJFK010000227.1 GCA_963169175.1 Acidobacteriota bacterium
TGCGCGTTGTCATAGAGCATCTTCTCAAAATGCGGCACGAGCCAAACCGCATCGACCGCGTAGCGGTGAAAGCCTCCGCCCAACTGATCGTAAACACCGCCGCAGGCCATTTTTTCAGCCGTCTTTCGCACCATTTGCAAAGCGGCAACTTCCCCGGTCCGCTTCCAGTACCTGAGCAAAAACTCCATCGCCATTGCTTGCGGAAACTTCGGTGCTCCGCCCCAACCGCCATTCTTTGCGTCGAACGACGCCGCAAGGCTGCGATACGCCGCATCCGATACATCGGAACGCAAGCCTCCTGGCTGCGACTCACTGGCCGTCGAGACGACGGAGATCCTCCGCAGTTCGCCCAGAATGTCGGTCGCCGACCGCATCAGCTCGTCACGCCGCTCGTGCCATGCTTCGGCAATGCTCGCCAGGATCTGCTGCCACGAAGCCATACCGTATCGCGGTGCCGGCGGAAAATATGTGCCGCCAAAGAAAGGCACTTTTCCAGGGGTTAGAAATACATTCATCGGCCATCCGCCGCGTCCCGTTGTGATCTGAACAAAATTCATATAGATCTGGTCCACGTCCGGCCGCTCTTCGCGATCGACCTTGATGTTTATGAAATTCTCGTTCTGCACACGTGCCGCTGCTTCGTCCTCAAACGATTCATGCTCCATCACATGGCACCAGTGACACGCGGAATATCCGATACTCACCAAGACAGGTTTGTCCTCGGCCTTTGCCCGTTCGAATGCCTCGTTTCCCCACGGATACCAATCGACCGGATTGTGTGCGTGCTGGAGCAAATACGGGCTTGTTTCGTTTATCAGCTTGTTTGTGTATTTCTTTGGGCTTTGCATAACCCGATTGTTTCACGTGCAGACTTCGAGCGCAAAAATTGCACGATTCGATTCGTGCTTGCACCAGGGGTTGTGCAAAGTAACGGATATGGAGCCGAAATAGATCAAAAGAGATAGGTTAGAAGTGATAACGAAAGAAAATACTTGTATTTCGGGCCATGGCCACAACCGAACGGCAGTCAGTTTTTTTGTGTCTTCGGGCCCATTTTGGTATATTAGTTGCGTACTTTATGACCGCTCGCTGCATTGCAAAACTCCGTCCTGCAATAGAACGTGCCGAACTCTTCGGCGGCGATTAATTCAATTTTCTCCATAGACGCATGCCCGCGCCGTAAGCCTGGGCAAAACATCTATATAACGCCCGGCAAAACCCGCGGGCATGACATGCAAAAGGAGAAACTCAATGACCCCAACAAAAGAATTGCAAAGCCCCTCGATCAAAACGTCGCTTCCGGGCCCGAAGTCGCTTGAGATAATCAACGCCGACAATCGATACGTTACGCCAAGCTATCCGCGGCCGGATTACAAACTCGTTGCCGACCACGCGCAGGGTGTTTGGATCACCGACCCCGACGACAACGTATTTCTCGACTGCAACGCCGGTGTTGCGGTTTGTTCGACCGGCCATTGCCACCCGGAGGTCGTCGCCGCTATCCAGAAACAGGTCGGCGAACTGATCCACCTGTGCGGGACCGATTACTACTATCGCCAAATGCCTGAACTGGGCAAAAAGCTGAATGAGATTGTTCCGATCGACGGCGATTGCAAAACCCATTTTGCCAACAGCGGCGCCGAAGCGATAGAGACGGCGCTGAAGTTGGCGATGTATCACACGCGGCGGCAGAAATTTATCTCATTCTACGGCTCGTTCCACGGCCGGACGCTTGGAGCACTTAGCCTTACCTCGAGCAAAAAAGCCCAGCGATTGGGCTTTATGCGACAGGCTTTGGACGTAGTTCACGTTCCGTACCCGAACATATTCCGCCATTTCGCCAACGAAATGCCGACCGATGCTGAGACGATCACCCGCGACGTTATCAACTGGATCGAGAACCGCCTGTTCAAGACCACAACGCCGCCTGAGGAAGTTGCGGGCATCGTCCTCGAGGTAGTGCAGGGCGAAGGCGGCTACGTGCCGGCGCCGAAACCGTTCGTCAAAGAACTTCGCCGCATCTGCGATGAGAACGGCATTATGCTCATCGTCGACGAGGTACAGTCCGGAATGGGCCGTACCGGCAAGATGTTCGCCCTCGATCATCATGAAGGCGTTAAGGCCGATATTGTCTGCATGGCCAAGGGACTCGGTTCCGGAATGCCGATCGGCGCCTGTACCGCACGTGCCGATATTATGGACTGGCACAAGGGCGCTCACGCTTCGACCTTCGGCGGAAATCCCGTTTGCGTGACAGCGGCATTGACGACGATCGATCTGCTCCAGAATGGCCTGGTCGATAACAGCCGCGAGGTTGGTGCCTACCTTGAAGCGGGCCTGAACAAGCTAAAGGATAACTATGACTGCATCGGCGATGTTCGCGGGCTTGGGATGATGCTGGGTGTTGAATTCGTTACCGACAAACAGTCCCTGAAACCCGCCGCCGAACTCCGCGATAAGATCGAATACGCCTGCTACGAACGCGGCCTGATCATTCTCGGTTGCGGCAGCAACAGCATCCGCTGGTCGCCGCCGCTGATCCTTACCCGAGAAAATGTTGACGTCGCCCTCGAGATCTTCGAAGATGCGATTAAGGCATCCATCTAGCAAGTGGTCAAGAAACAATCCGAAAATGCCCTGTACCCACGCAGGGCTTTTTGATTTTCGTGACATCACGTCGTGAGTTTTGTGTAGAAGGCAATATTCCTAGCCATGACAACCGGGGTGTCGTCACCTGCTACGGCAAATGTTTGCTTGATTGTAAACAGGTTTTAACATATACTATCAATTGCCGGTTCTTCCACGGACCGGCAATTTTGTACCATTTCTCGCGCGATCCCCCACGCCAATTCAACATCAGATGACCGAGAAAGAACGGAAGCTCAATACCAGTCTGCTTATTCTGGTCCCGCCTGGGATCCTGGCGACGGGTTGGGCTTTATACCATTTTCCGGTTGAGGAACTTGGGCCCGGCCTTTTGCTGTTGTCGGTGGTCACGGTATTTTTCGGCGCCTATCTCCGGATCCAGATCGCGCGAACCAATCTTCATCTCACCGTCTCAGACGCCTTGATCTTTCTTTCGCTCCTGGTTTACGGCGGCCCGGTTGCGATACTGCTCTCGATGGTCGAGGCAGGGTTGTCATCGCTGACGTTAAGCCCGGCAAACAAGTCGCGTACGTTTACAAGCTGGCCAACCATTCTAACGAACATTCTTACCTCGGGCTTCTCAACCTTTGCGACAGCATTTTTGGTGGAGGTCACATTTGGGAGTCCGCCACTGGTGTTGGCCAACGGAGAGAACACAACGCTAGTTTACCTTTTGGCCGTGATGGCGGTAGCGCAGTTTACCTGCAATACCTTCCTTGCCTCGGCCTACGCTGCGATAAAGTCCGGCCGCCGGCTTCTGGCGGTTTGGAATGAGTCCAGTTTCAACGCACTTGCGATGTTCTCGTCCGAAGCCGTAATGGCCGGGCTTGCAGCCAAGGCGCTCGAACGGATTGACATGGTGCAGTTCGCCCTGGCTGCCGGTTTTTTTGGCTTGATCTTTCTCGCTTTCAAACGCTATGCAGACGATGTACGCCGGACCGCGGACGACCTGGAAGAGACCAAAACTGCCCGGGCAGAAGATGCCGAGACCCACATTGCCGAATTAAGCCGACTGGTCGATCAGCTTAAGAGTACGGCCGATGAACTTAGCGAAAGCCGTGAACAGTTTCGTCACGCCGCTTATCATGATGCGATTACAGCCCTGCCCAACCGGAATTATGTTCTCAGCCTGATCGATCAACTGCTGAAAAAGAACGAGCTTTCATCCGGAGAAAGGTTTGCCGTCATGCTGATCAATCTCAACCGGTTCCGCTCTGTCAATGAGAGTCTCGGCTACCAGACCGGTGACCGCGTGATCAAGCATCTGGCAAAGCGCCTAAGGGAATTGTCTTCGCCGGGTGAAACGGTCGGACATTTCGGCGCGGATAAATTTGTCATGGTCCTTCCTTCAGTTACAAGCGAAGCGACCGCGATCGGGCGGGCGGAAGCGGTCGCACATTGCATTTCTGAAGCCATCGTCTTTAAGGGCCGAACCCTTTACACAAGCGCAAGCATCGGGCTTGTGTTTCACAACCCAAACCATCTTAAGGCTGAAGAAGTACTTCGTGATGCGGACATAGCCATGTATCACGCCAAGGACAACCGCCGGAGCTGGTCGGTTTTTGATCGGTCGATGCATGCCCGGGCGGTCATGCGTCAGCAGATGGAAACGGACCTTCGCTATGCGATCGTTTGCAACGAGCTTCAGTTGTTCTACCAGCCCATCGTCAACCTGAGCACGATGCAGCTTCATGGTTTTGAGGCCCTCTTGCGTTGGCAGCATCCACGCAAAGGCATGATCCAGCCGGGACAGTTCATTCCGCTCAGCGAAGATACCGGACTAATAATCCCGATGACGCTGCAAGCACTGCGAAACGCCTGTAGCCAGGCCGTCGAATGGCAGCGGGCATATCCGGGCCATGAATATCTGTCGATGAGCGTAAACCTCTCAGGAAAACACTTCGCCGACCCGTTGCTGGTCGAGGAAGTTGAGAACATACTCAAGGAAACATCGATCGATCCGCAATGCGTAAAGCTGGAAATAACGGAAAGCTCAACGATGGAAGATGCCGAGAACGCTATCGAAAAACTGAACGAGTTAAAGAAAAGCGGCCTGCGGCTTAGCATTGATGATTTTGGG
>CAUJFK010000228.1 GCA_963169175.1 Acidobacteriota bacterium
CCCAGATCATATTCCTGCCAATCGTAAGTTACGGTGTCGCCGTTCACATCTGTTGCGTTCGCCGTCAGCGTGAACGGTGTTTGCTTTGGAATATTGTATGTAGTTCCGGCCGGTATCGTTACTGAAGGCGGTGTATTCCCCGTCGGCGTCGGTGCCGCACATGTGTTTCCCTGCCCGACCTGGCTATACGCAACTATTTCCTCAAGGCTCTTCACATGAAATGAATCGATACTGTTTCCAGCTAGGTTTTGATTTCCGCAGATGCCTGCGTAGCCCATTATTGTTATACCGCTTCCGGGTTCGTAGGCCGATGAGGCCGAGCGGTTGTCGGCTTCACAGTTTGATACGCCGCCGTTGAAAGTATGATTGCCGCCCCACTGGTGCCCAAGTTCGTGGGCGACATAATCGATCGCAAAGGCGTCTCCAACAGGATTGCCGAGGCCCGTTACGCCGCGGGCCTTTGAGGCACCGCAAACTACACCAAGCCCGGCAACACCACCGCCGCCCGTGCTGAAAACGTGGCCGATATCGAAGTTGGCGGTACCGATCACGGCGTTCACGTTGTTGATGTTCTCGGTCAGCATCGTTGGTCCGTTGCTATTAGTGTATGGATCATTTGCTCCTGTACACGCAACGCCGCCGCATAACCGGTCGCCTGCGTAAACGATAAGATTGTTGTTAGCGATCATGACCATTCTGATAGCCAGATCGCGCTCGTAGATGCCGTTAACACGATTCATGATCGTCGCTTGCGCCTCGAGCGTACCGGCGACGGTATTGCCGCCGACCACTTGTGCATACTCGTTTGTCGCGGCTACCGCCAGGCGATAAGTACGAAGCTGCGTGCCCGATGTCACTGACGGAGAGGCCAGGGCTGAGTCGGGAACAAAATCTTGAAAGCCTTTCTTTTTTGCTTTAGAGATCGAGTCCACAGCGTTCTGCGGATCGAACTCGCATGAAAAATTGGATGATTTGACGGCGTCGTCCTTCACGTAGCTAATGTAATGGCCCGTGTCGTTCTTTCCGTATGGATCGACAAGAACAGTGCCGCGCGGCGAGAGGATCATCGAGTGAAAGCCGCTTGGCATCAGATCAAAGCGGATCGTCGCCGTGGGGTCGTCAATGCCGTGGCCGAGAAAGGTCATTGCCAACTCGGGGTATTTTTCACTTAGGCCCGCCTCGACGATCGGCGAATGCTCGATCCTGAACCGCTGAAATGTTCCATCCGGCATCGGAAAAGAAAGTATCGTGTTCGAAACACCAAATCCGCGCATTTCCTCCGGCGCCGAAGCCAGAATTGTCTGAAGCATCGTTCTGTCCAGAGCAAACGTCCGATATTTGCTCGGGACGACGAGACGCTGGGACGAACGGAGCGCGGTCGTTTCTCTAACCTCTCTCCACACACCGTCGCCCGAACCTTTGGCCAGGACCTGGCCGGCGGCGAACAGCGTTACAATAAGCAGAAGGAAAACGGGACGGATGGGCCTCATTGACATGGGGAAATACTCCTTGGTGATCTTGAATAATGGCAATTCGGGTTTATAAAGCAGCGGCAGCAACTTAAAAAACGATCTTCTTTTTAGAATGAGTTAGATAGAGCGGCTGACCGGCCCTTTCGAACATTCATACTAGCTGAAAAAACGATCAATGTCCATAAAATTCCTGTCGGCGGTATGGAGTTTGGAAGACATATTTGATGCGGGCGTAGTTCAAACAAAAGGACTTTCGTTTCGGATGTTTTCGTCTTTATTCGTGATTTTTGTGGCGGCGAAGCCGGGCTTGACCATGAAATGGACGAGTGGGGGCACGAAACTCACGAAATTTAGCATCGCGTGTGAACGGATCTCATGGCCCATCCTCGACCGCGATTCGCGACTGGCTGGCCGAATGGTAGAATCTGACGTTTGGGTATGGAAGAAACCAAGTTGCCCGCGGTTGCCGGAAAAGTCTCGCTTGAACCCGCGCCGGATGCCGCACCGACCACTGAAGAGCTTTCGGTCCTGAACGCGACCGAACGGACCGCGTTTCGGCTTGTCCGGGCGATGAACCGCGGGGGGTGGAAGCGGTTCTGGACATTTTTTCAACGCCACATCGGATCGCTTTGGATATATCTCGCCACCTACAACCTGATGAACGTGCGCGGGCTTGAGAATATCGAGCGCACCGACGCCGAACGGCCGCTTCTGCTTGTTTCCAACCATCGGTCCTTCTTTGATATGTACACGGTCGCGAGCGTGCTTTTTCGCCGGACACGGCGGCCGATCAATCTATATTTTCCGGTGCGTGCCAAGTTTTTCTACGACAATCCCATTGGCTGGTTCGTCAACCTGGTGATGGGCTGGTGGGCAATGTACCCGCCATTCTTTCGCGAGCAGAATGAGGCGGAAAAACGCAATTTTGACAAATTCTCGGTTCGCGAACTCGTCCGGCTTTGCACCACCGGCCCCGGACACGTTCTCGGCTTTCATCCGGAAGGCAAGCGAAATCTAAATGACGATCCATACTCGTTCCTTCCGGCCCAGCCGGGAATCGGCAAGGTGATAATGGAATCACGCCCGCAGGTCGTTCCGGTTTTCATAGCAGGACTGAACAATGATCTCCCAAAACAGATACTCGGAAACTGGACCGGCGGCGAAAAGGTGCGGATATGGTTCGGCGAACCGGTTGACCTTGCAGGCTTCTATGACAAACGCGATTCGCTTCGCACACACAAAGAGATCGCCGACCATTTGATGGAGCGGATTGCGGGGCTTGGTGAGCAGGACCGCAAGGAGTTTGGACAAGCGGGATAAAATGGCTGAAGGAGCAGAAAATCTAAAGGCGGCACCGGTTTGGGCTGACAAGCCGATGCTCGAAATGTCGCGAAAGCGGCGTTGGGCCGTGACGGCCGGCGTGCTTACCGGCATGTTCATTGCCGCGCTTGAGGCGACCGTTGTCGGCACGGCCATGCCGACCGTCATCGCTACGCTCGGCGGGTTGAGCCATTACAGTTGGGTATTTTCAGCATATCTGGTTACCTCCACGGTGACGGTGCCGGTTTGGGGCAAATTGTCCGACCTTTACGGCCGGCGGCCGATGTATCAGTTAGGGATCGGGATGTTCCTGCTCGGTACGCTGCTTTCCGGTTTTTCGGGCTCGATGACTCAGCTGATCATTTTTCGCGCGATCCAGGGACTCGGGGCCGGCGCCCTTGTGCCGCTTGGGATGACGATCATCGGCGATGCCTTTACCGTCGAGGAACGCACCAAAATGCAGGCGCTGTTTAGCGGTGTTTGGGGCCTGTCCAGCGTTATCGGCCCGATCATCGGCGGGTTTATCACCGACCAGATCTCATGGCGCTGGGTCTTTTGGATCAACCTGCCTGTTGGTTTTGCGGCGGCGCTGATAATCGGGTTCGCACTCAAAGAGCCAAAGATCGATAAAAAGCCGTCGATCGACTACGCCGGGGCCGCTCTGCTTATGGGGTCGATCAGCCTGTTGATGCTGGCGATGGTCGAGGCCGGCCCGGGCACAACACTTTTTTCACCGCGTAATCTTGGCCTTTTGCTCGTGTCGGCGGTGCTGCTTTTGCTATTCATACGCGTTGAACGGCGCGCGCCCGATCCGATGATCCCATTCGAACTTTTCCGCAACCGGACAGTGCTGATCGCCGTGATCGCCGGGTTCCTTGGCGGTGTGGCAATGTTCGGCGCCATCTCGTACATACCGCTGTTCGCCCAGGGCTCGCTTGGGTTTACCGCTACCGAGGCCGGCTCGCTGCTGACGCCGCTAATGTTGAGTTGGGTAACCATGTCGGTAATTGGCGGTCGGCTGATGCTTAGGCTCGGCTATCGCGGCATAACCAATTTCGGCTTTCTTGTACTGACGGGCGGTTTCGTTTTCCTATCGCTGTTCCAGCGTGACACGCCGCATTGGCTTCTTTATCCGAATCTGATGTGCATTGGGGCGGGACTGGGCTTGACCATGCTTACACTGCTGATCGCGGTTCAACAAGCGGTCGAGCGAAGCAAACTGGGCATCGCGACCTCGATGAATCAATTTTCGCGCTCGATCGGCGGTGCTCTGGGTGTGGCGGTAATGGGCGCGGTGCTGACAGCCGGGCTTGCATCACATTTGCACGCGGCCGCGGACAACGTGAGCGGGGAATTAACGCACGCGGAAGCCGAGGCATTTGCCTCAAACCCAAACGCGATCATTGAACCTTCGGCAAAGGCCGCCCTGCCGCCGGAAAAACTCGCGATACTTCAAACCGCGATGGCCGGTGCGATACACCCGGTCTTTTGGTTCGGTGCTGTGATGGCGTTTTTGGCTTTCGTCGTGTCGCTGTTCCTGCCTAAACCGCATGAACAGATGACCGAGGCCGCCGGCGAGCGGATGGTGATGGCGGAGCAGACAAATATCAACGCACGAAATCAACCCCACGTGACGGATTCACCGTAGGCTAAAACACATCTTACTATTTGTGAATTTTCGTATCCTGTTTCGTCTTTTTCGTGGTGGCGAAGCCGTGATCCCTGGACCACGAAAGACGCGAAACAGGAACGAAACAAGCAAAAGAAGTGGCTACTTGCGTTTTCCAAGCTCTACTGCCCGTCGGTAGGCTCCGTAGATAGCTTTGGACAGGACGGTGCGTAGAGCGCCTTTTTCCATTTGATAAATTGCTTCGGCCGATGTTCCGCCCGGCGAAGTGACCATGTTGCGAAGTTCCGCCGGGTGTTTGTGCGATTCCATGGCAAAGAGCACCGATCCGAGCATTGTTTGAAGGACGAGTTCCTTTGACACCTCGCGTGAGAAACCGAGATGGACGCCCGCGTCTGTCATGGCTTCCATTACCAGAAACGTGTAGGTCGGCCCGGTCGCGCTCAATGACGTCGCCATGTCGATCATATTTTCCGTCTCGACAAACAGCTCGGTGCCGAGAGCGGAAAGCAGGACCTTGACCATTTGTTTGTGGCCGCTATCGACGTCGGCGGAG
>CAUJFK010000229.1 GCA_963169175.1 Acidobacteriota bacterium
GTCTCGGCCCGCTATGGCGGCGTCCGCCCGTGAAGCGATCCAGTTGGTCAACGGCCCATCGCCGTCAGTGCAGAACGCCATATGCCATACCAACTGGCTTTGTGCGAGGATAGAAGGGCAGAAAGAGAGAAAAAGAACTCCTAATGCAAGAACACGCAGTTTCCTCATTGAACTTCCTCCGAGGTTTTGATTTTTTTGTGAAGCTGGTCGGAACTCTAAACTAACCTGGTAGTCGTGTCAACCATTCGCATCTATCGCCCCGGCCATGTCTGCTGCCGGGGTCGACGGAAGGTATAAACTTTTTATAATATGGCGATATAATATGGCGGTGTGAAGGCTATATTGAGAATGAGCAATCCGCATGGATCAGGCCGAACAAAATGAACTTATGGTGATCAATATATTGAACCAACTGTACGAACGCGACCTGGACAAATTGCGTGCGGAGATCGAGGCGTATGCGGATGAGGCCGATCTTTGGAAGACGGCGGGTGAGATAGCCAACTCGGGCGGCAATTTGAGCCTGCATCTGGTCGGAAATCTGCGGCATTTTTTTGGTGCAGTGCTGGGCGGGACCGGATATATACGGGACCGGGAAAACGAATTTGCTTCCGGCCCTGTGCCGCGTGTCGATCTGTTGGCGGGAGTCACTTCAGCACTTGCGGATGTTACGGCAACTCTCGAAAACCTGTCGGAGGCGGACCTGCAACAAATGTATCCGATCGAGGTCTTTGGTCACCCGATGACGACCGGATATTTTTTGGTCCATCTTGCTACTCACCTCGATTACCACCTTGGACAGATAAATTATCACCGGCGGTTGATCGGCGGCGGCGCGTGAACTTCGCTGAGGCTGAAAAATATCTCTATTCGCTCGGCAATGAGGTCGAGACGATGAAGCTTGGGCTTGAGAATATCGGCTGCCTTCTTCATGCACTGGGCGGACCACACACGAAGTATTTTAAGGTCCAGGTTGCGGGCACGAACGGCAAGGGCTCGGTATGCGCGTTTATCGATTCGATCTGCCTTGAGGCCGGGATCAGGACAGGGCTTTACACTTCGCCGCATCTCGTTTCGATCACCGAACGCGTTCGGATCGCAGGTGTTGATATAGGCGAGTCAGAATTCGCACGATTGGCGACGGACGTGCGGGCGGTTTCTGAAGATCTTGCCGCGCAAGGTGTGCTCGAACGCGTTCCTACATTCTTTGAACAAGTGACCGCGATAGCATTGCTCGCATTTGCCGAAGCTGGTGTTGAACTAGCGATACTCGAAACAGGCCTCGGCGGCCGTTTTGACGCAACAACCGCAGCAAATGCCGAGATAGCGGTGATCACGCGGATAGATCTTGACCATCAGGAGTATCTCGGCGACACGATCGAGCAGATCGCCGCGGAGAAGGCAGCGATAATTCGGGAAGATTCGCACGTTGTGATCGGTAGGCAGCCCGAACAAGCACTAAAAGTGATCCGCGAACGGGCCTTTCGAGTAGAGGCCTGGGTGAGTTCCGATCTATACGATCCATGGACCGTGGTGCCGAACGAAGACGGGACAGTGCGGATCGACACGACGCGCCTGATCTACCCAAGCGTAGAACTTGGCCTAAGAGGACGGCACCAAATTGAGAATGCGGAAACGGCGCTAAACGTCATTCAGGCCCTCAAATACGACAGCCCGTTCGATCTAAGTTTTGATATTGAGGAAACAGACGCGTTTGCCGCCGGTCTTGCGAATGCGCGCCATCCCGGCCGTTTGGAATGGATCGGCCGATTCCTCTTGGACGGTGCACACAATATTTCCGGCGCCAGAGCTTTGCGTGAATATCTCGACGAGTTTGTGACGGCCCCGATCACGCTTGTTTTTGGAGCGATGCGGGATAAACCGGTCCGCGAAATGCTCGCACTGCTGGCGCCAAAAGCCGAGTCGATCATTCTGACCAGACCGGACAATTCACGTGCTCTTGAACCGCAACTGATGGTTGATCTGCTGCCGGGCCCGGCCGAAAGGGAAAGCATAAGACTCACCGATACGGTCGAAGAAGCGCTTGAATGTGCTTTAAGGCGATCCGAAGCCGGAAAAATTCTTGTGGCCGGTTCTCTCTATCTTGTGGGCAAGGCCCGGCAACTATTGAAGCAAAACGAAATGTAGAATTGAAAGCCATCTCAGATCTGAAATTCTTCTTTTCGTAGATTTCGTCTGCTGATTCGTGGATTTCGTGGTTGCGAAGCCGGAACTTGGACGTTAGATCGAAATTCTCTCAAATTTGAAATTTCCGGTCTGAGATTTAAGATTAGACAATATGCACAAACTTGTACTTATCCGTCACGGCGAAAGCGAGTGGAACAAACAGAATCGTTTTACCGGTTGGAAGGACGTCGATCTTTCCGACAAGGGCCGATCTGAGGCAACAGCGGCGGGGAAACTTCTACGTGCCGGAGGCTATGCGTTTGACGAGGCGTACACTTCGGTGCTGAAGCGAGCGATCCGTACGCTATGGATGGTACTGGATCAGACGGACCTGATGTGGATACCGGTAACAAAGTCATGGCTTCTGAACGAGCGCCATTACGGCGCCCTGCAGGGGTTGAATAAGACCGAGATGGCAGCACAGTATGGTGAGGAACAGGTGCTCATTTGGCGGCGAAGTTATGATGTTCCGCCGGGGCCGCTCGAAGAAGGCGACGAGCGATGGCTTGGTAATGACCCGCGATATAGCTCGATAGAGCCGGGCAAATTCCCCAAGGCGGAATGCCTGAAGGATACGGTCGCCCGCGTTGTACCGTATTTTGAAAGCGAGATCGCTCCAAAGATAAAGGCGGGCAAACGTTTGATCATTGCCGCCCACGGCAACAGCCTTCGTGCTTTGGTAAAACATCTTGACCAGATCTCAGACGCCGACATCGTGAACCTAAATATCCCGACGGGAATTCCGTTGGTCTATGAACTGGACGACGATCTGAAACCGGTTAAAAGTCACTATCTCGGCGATGCCGAAGCGATAGCCGCAGCACAGCAGGCCGTTGCGAATCAGGGGAAGGCGAAATGATGCGGCGTTGTTAAGGCCGAAAGATCATAAGGTTGCGGTCAGCCAAACTAGAATTTTAAAAAGAACAGTTATCAGTTTTCTATCAGCTATCAGTTGTTCCGGAGTCAGCGGGTAACGACCTTGCCAAAAATGCTGCTGCGAAAAGCGCTATTTATAGCCTGCATATTATTTAGCCTCAGCCCGTATGGTTCGCCGCCGATCGCGCTTGCGCTTGGGCTGGCGATCGCGTTCACCATCGGCAATCCGTTCCCGCAGGTGCAGGGAAAGATAACAAAGTATCTGCTCCAGGCGTCCGTGGTGCTGCTTGGATTTGGGATGAACCTGTCGGCCATTTACAAGGCAGGGCGCGAGGGAATCGTATTTACCATTATCACCATTTTTGGAACGCTCGTGCTCGGCTATTTCCTCGGCAAAATGCTGAAGATAGAAAGCCGCACATCAACGCTAATTTCATCCGGCACGGCGATCTGCGGCGGAAGCGCGATAGCTGCTGTTGCTCCTGCCATCAATGCGGAGAATGACGAGATCAGCGTTTCGCTTGGGACGGTTTTTGTCTTGAACTCGGTGGCGTTGTTCGTCTTTCCGATGATCGGACATACGCTTGGGCTGACGCAGAATCAATTCGGCATCTGGGCGGCGATCGCGATCCATGACACAAGTTCCGTAGTTGGTGCCGCAACCGCATTCGGCCCCGAGGCGCTGTTAACGGCGACGACGGTGAAGCTTGCCCGCGCGCTATGGATAGCCCCGATCGCGCTTCTATTTGCTTATCTCTACCGCGATAAAAATTCTGAGACCCGTGCAAAGATCGCCATTCCGTGGTTCATTGTTCTTTTTCTCGCGGTAAGCGCTTTTCGCACCTATGCCCCGGCATCGATACCGCCCAGCCTTTTTGACGCGGGAGTTAATCTCGCCAAGGCTGGTCTGACCGTAACGCTTTTCTTTATCGGTGCCAGCCTGTCCCGGGACACGCTGAAAAAGACCGGATACTGGGCACTTATTTTGGGCGCGATTCTTTGGTTAGTGATCTCGATTGTGGCCCTAACCGCCGTGCTCCGATTTTTGTAGTTTGGGCCGGGTGTGACTCAGTGCGGGTTCCTCCATGTTTACGTCCCCGTTCCGGTCTGATAAAATACTCGTTTCGGCTATAGGCGATAGTTTTATCTGTAAATGAGTATCGAGAAGATCACCGTCCGCGGTGCCAGGCAGCACAATCTTAAAAACATCGATGTCGATATTCCGCGCGACAAACTGACGGTGATCACCGGGCTGTCCGGCTCGGGCAAATCAAGCCTCGCGTTCGACACCATTTATGCCGAAAAACAGCGACGCTATGTAGAATCGCTGTCGGCATATGCACGTCAGTTTCTCGATCAACTGGAAAAGCCGGATGTCGATTCGATCGAAGGGCTTTCGCCGGCGATCTCGATCGAGCAAAAGACCGTCTCGCGCAGCCCTCGTTCGACAGTTGGGACCGTTACCGAGATCTACGATTATCTTCGCCTGCTTTTCTCATCAATCGGCCAGCCGCACTGTCATCAATGCGGAGAGCCGATCACGCGGCAGTCGGTCGAGCAGATCGTTGCGGGCATAACAGACCTGCCTGACGGCGAACGCGTAATGGTCCTTGCCCCGATCGTTCGCGGGCGGAAAGGCGAGTTCAAGAAAGATCTCGAAAAACTGCATAAGGACGGATTCCTGCGTGCTCGTGTTGATGGCGAGATGCGGCAGCTTGATGAAGAGATCCAGCTAGACAAACGCAAGAACCATACGATCGACGTTGTTGTCGACCGCCTGCTGATAAAGAAAGGCGTCGAAGAACGGATCACGGAAAGCGTCAAGACGGCGTTGCGGCTTTCGGGCGGTGCGGTCCTGGTTTCCGTCATTGACGGTGAAGAAAGGCTGTTTTCCGAACGCATGGCGTGTGTAAACTGCGGCGTGAATATTGCAATGCTCGAGCCGCGTTCCTTTTCGTTCAACTCCGCCTACGGTGCATGCAAACGCTGCAAGGGAATTGGCAGCGTAATGGAGATCGACGCAAACAAGATCGCACCGGACCAAAGCATACCGGCGGGAAAGATCA
>CAUJFK010000230.1 GCA_963169175.1 Acidobacteriota bacterium
TTGTGAAAAACGCCTTAACAACTTTTGGATCGAACTCAAGGCCGGTCCATTCGATAAGAAAATCCTTTGCTTCCGGAACAGACATCGCTTTTCTGCGCGGGCGATCGTCACGAAGCGCCGCGAACGAATCCGCGACCCGCAGTATCCGGGCGGCGAGTGGGATCTGCTCGCCTTCAAGAGCATCAGGATAGCCGCCGCCGTTCCACCATTCATGGTGCCAGCGGACAAGCAGCTGTACGCCGCGCGAAAAGCCGCGTTTGGCCGCCTCCTGTTCGCCGATCACGGGATGACGGTGCATGTCCAGGCGCTCTGCTGTTGAGAGTTCCCGCGGCTGTTTGATGTAATCGCGATTCATCATAAGCTCGCCAATGTCGTGGATCAATGCCGCCTGCTGCATAAAGAAGCGGTCGTGCGTCGCCAAATTGAAGCTTTTACCTATTGCGTCCGCGATCGCGGCGATCCTTAGCCCGTGGGCGTGCGTGTACCCTTCGAATACATCCATTTCGGACGATAGCTCAAGCAGCTTCTCGTCGAAATTCGATTCTTTCGCCAATATAGGTCCCATAACTCACAGTCGTGCCCCGAATGGAAAATTCTAGCATATCAAACGGGCAGACGCTTTCGGCGCGTGTTCCCGAGATGAATATACATTTACCACGGAGACACAGAGACACGGAGAAGAAAATGCCGGAAAATCTCGTCTAAACTTTGCACCTTTGCCATCAATTTCTTTTCCTCGGCATTATCCGGTACCAGTTCGATGAACCGTTTTAATTCGCCTTCAGCGCGTTTCATTAGATTGTTGTCGGTAAAGAATTCGACCAGCATGAACCTGATCTTCGCATTCTTTGGATCGAGCTTAACCGCGGCCTGCATTTCGCCCTCGGCCTTGTGCCGCTGTTTGGTGTCGTACGAAAGGGCCTTTCCAAAATAGCCCCGATACAGAGCGTTATCCGGATTATAATGGGCAGCCCGCCCAAGAAACGGGATCGCACGTTCGTATTCGTCGTCCATTAGCAGGTTGAGACCGATCTCAAAATTTTCCAGCCCTTGTTCCGCTTTTACGTCAACCTTTTCCGATGTGTCAACGCCCTGGGCCTTAAGCTTTTCCTTTGTCTCCAGTTCTTTTCGGACCTTAAAATTATAATTCTCGCGCGTGTCTGAAGATTTTAAAGTGTCGTAGGCGATCTGCACCTTTGAAAATGCGGCATGGACACGCTGGAGCGTCTCGTCGGATTCGCGATGGTAGCGATCTGGATGAAAGAGCTTTGCCAGCGAAAAATACGAAGATTTTATATCCGCAAGAACACTTTCGTGATCGACGCCGAGAACGTCGTAATGTGTCTTGCTCTCTTCTACTCGCTTTAGGTATTCATCAATGGTTAGATCAGCAACCTTCATCTTTTCCGGTTCTGCCGGAGTGTCCGGCTCAACCACGGTTTCCGCCGGCTTTTCATCCGCTTTAGTTCCAACACTAGTCTTTTGCGCCTGTTTTACAACCGTTACATTGGCACTGCGGATCGCCCTGATGCGATTTTCCGAGAATGCCGCGTTCCAATCGAGCCGCTTAAGCGATCCGCCGAGCCACAGCACATAGAGGGCCTGCAAAAAGCCATTTTCCGGAAGCCCGCACTCCAGCGTAAGGTCATCGATGGTGCGCGTTTCGGCTCCGAATCGCTGGAGAACATAATCCTCATGGCCCTGGAGTTGAAAGCTTGGTTTGGCGGCATCTAGCTTCTCGAATCGCTCCTGCATGCTCTTGAATCTCGCAAGCACGGCCGCCGTTGGCTGGACCCGAGCGTAGTCGGTCAGGATCTTGTGAACTTCGACCGGGAAGATCAAATCCTCGCGGGAGCGGACCAGCGGGCTGTAGTGCCATGAGCCGTCCGGCCAGGAAAGCGAATCAACAAGGATCCGCTCGATCTGCGTGATGACCATGGCATCCATATCTTCTTTGGAAAGCAGGCTTTCACGGACCAGCGTTACAGCGAGTTCTACATCGTTGGAACACTTTGGCAAGCCGGCCAACTTTTGCGGTTCGATCTTTTTCAGGTCGAGTAAAAGGTTTAGCAATCGGTGTTCGCGGCCGTTTGAAACCGCATAGACCACGGCCCCGTCACGAAAATACAATATCGCCTTGCCATCACCGCGCGACAGCCTCATAGACCCTTCAAGCTTGGCCTGTGCTATTTCGGCCAGAAGCTCCGCGAGGGGATTGTCTTTGAAAGTTCCTTTGTGATCGAGCGAGTTTTGAGGTGTCATTTGATCGGCAAGCAGGAGATGGGCGAGCCCGGCGGGCACATCTAGTTTACCAAATCACACCCTGAAAAGTTAAGCGATCTTTTTTGTATCCATTCGCGGCCCGCGTCTTGTCAGTACCACCCCGCGTTAGCGGGTGGATTCTTCTTTTTCGCTCATTTCGTGTCTTTAATTCGTGCTGCTTCGTGGCCCCTCTTTGCCGAAGCCCGCACGTGAGTAAGAGCGTAATATGCAACGTCTCTATTTCGTCCTTACAAACGTGCGGGCTTCTGTATTTTGCGATCTATTTCGTGGTCAGGGTTTTCGGCCACTACCACGAAATTCACGAAAGGAAGGTACGAAATTCACGAAACATTGCCCGCACGACAGTAAGGGTAGGATACGCAACGTGTCTATTCCGACCTTACTCCGGGCAGGCTTCTTCATTTCGCGGCCCGCGTCTTGTCAGTACCACCCCGCGTTAACCGGTCGTAGAATTTGACAGTCACAGATCAAATTCCTAAAGTTTCAGCAGGCCTGTAAGATGTTTTACGGCCAATTTGCGCCGTTAAGAAATGGAACGATCGATCGAGATCCGCGAATGCACGACGCTCGAGCAACTTTCTGCCTGCGTCGGGTTGCAGCGCGAAGTTTTCAAGCTGCCCGAGGTCGAACTTTCACCCGTTCGGCATCTGGTTGTTACGCGGAATGCCGGCGGGTTCATCCTGGGAGCGTTCGCCGACGACGAATTGATCGGTTTTGTCCTGAGTGTTCCGGCCTTTCTTCGTGGTGAAAAGGCCTTCTACTCGCACATGACCGCCGTTAGGGACGACTTTCAGAGTTATGGCGTCGGCGCCCGGCTGAAATGGAGCCAGCGGGCAAAAGCGCTTGAACTGGGCGTACAGTACGTGAAATGGACCTTTGAGCCATGGAAGGCGCGGAACGCATACTTCAATCTTGAAAAACTCGGTGTGGAGATACGCGAATACGGGCCGAATTTTTACGGCGTTGATCTCACGACGGCCGGCGAGGGTGAGCATGGCGTTGGCCTTTTCAGTGACAGGCTGTTTGCCGAATGGGATCTGGCCGGCGACAAGGTACGGGCACTTGCGGCGGGCGAGAAGTTCACGGAGAAGGCCGCACCGCGTGCCGCAATAGAAGTTCCGCCGAATTGGACGGCGCTTGTCGCCGAAGATCCACGGAAAGCGCTTGAGGCTCAAAAACGCTTAAGGGCCGAGTTTGAAACAGCGTTTGAATCAGGCCTCGTCGCCCGCGGCTTTTTGCGGGACGAGGCCCGGCCGATGTATTTAATGTATTGAGAGAAGGACTAAGCATGTGATCCGACATTTTTAGTTTTTCATTTTTAGTTTTTAGTTTGTTCGGGCCGTATTTTTCCGAACAAACTAAAAAGTAAAAGCTGAAAAGTAAAAGGGCTTTTTGTTAGCCCTCGTGAAAATAGCCGAGACGTGAAATGTCGCGGAAACTTCGATACGAATAGAGTGACGCCCTAAAACCTTGGGAATATATGTTCAGGAGTTAATCGATCGTGACGAATTTCTTTATCGATCCCGACATTCGCAAGGCTCATACTTTGCCGTCAAAATTCTATACCGATCCGGCATTTTTTGAGATTTCGAAGGAAAAGATATTTGCGAGGACATGGCAGTTTGCTGCCGGCACGGAACTTAGCTCGACTTTGACTCCCGTGACGCTGCTGCCCGGCGTTCTTGACGAACCGCTGCTAGTTTCACGCGGAGACGGACACGCAAGATGCATGTCGAACGTCTGCACTCACCGCGGTAAGGTCCTGGTCGAAAACGCGTGTGACGCAAACCTGATCCGCTGCGGATATCACGGCCGGCGTTTTGATCTGGACGGAAAGTTTTTGTCGATGCCGGAGTTTGAAGGCGTTGAGAATTTCCCGTCAGCCGACGATGATCTAAAACAGGTCCCGTTCGCACAACAATCAGGGTTTTGCTTTGCCTCACTCGATCCGGCGGCACCGTTTGAAAACTTTATTCAGGCACACCGAACGCTTTTCGAATCCGCGGCCGTAAGCGGCCTTGAACGTACCGCCCGCCGTGAATATGAGGTGAATGCCCACTGGGCCTTGTACTGCGAAAATTATCTTGAAGGATTCCATATCCCATTTGTTCATAAATCATTGAACGAGGTGATCGATTACGGCACATACACGACAGAAACGTTCCGCTATTCGAGCCTGCAAACGGCCCTGTCAGAACCTCTGGCTCCCCTCCTGCCTGAGCAGGGGTGGCCGAAGGCCGGGGTGGAGGGAGCAGCGGGCGGCCAGAAGGATGTCCTACGAAATTCGGCAAACGACGTCGCCGCACGTTATCTGTTCATCTTTCCAAATCTGATGTTCAACTTTTATCCATGGGGCGTTTCGGTAAATGTCGTGCGTCCGGTTTCGCCGTCAAAGACGATCGTCGAATTTCTCACCTATGTTTCCGACGAAAGCTTGCTGGATAAAGGTGCCGGAGCCGACCTTCACGGCGTCGAAATGGAAGACGAAGCCGTTGTCGAAAGCGTGCAAAAAGGCATCCGTTCCCGCTTCTATTCCCACGGCCGCTACTCACCAACCCGCGAACAGGGAACCCATCATTTTCACACGCTGATCGCCGAGTTTATGAACCCGCTGTCCCATTAAAGATCTTGACGAAATGATTCGTTGCCTCACGTAAAAATCTTGATGAACCACGTGGGGGGCTCTGTGGTTTGTTTGACGGGCCGATTCGTCAGCTTGACCGCCGGGACGACTAGGCGTATCATTAAAGTTTGTCTATTTACCCTGATTTATAAGGGAGTAACTCGGTTATGAAACAAGATATTCATCCTAAGTATCAAGAGATCAATGTGATCTGTGCCTGCGGCCATTCGTTTAAGACGGGTTCGACCATGGGCGAAGACCTGCATGTTGAAATTTGCTCGGATTGCCATCCATTCTTTACCGGCAAGCAGAAACTGGTCGATACGGCGGGACGTGTTGACAGGTTCAAGCGTCGTTACGCTCGGGGCGGTGCCCAGGCGGCGACGGAGACGGCAGAGGCCTAAGATATTAATGGCTTCTTGCAAACGTCGATATTAGCTGTTCAATATTTAACGCCGGCCTTTGGGCGCCGGTCGCTTTTGGTGTATAAAACATACGCTCGCGACAGGTGAAATGGCCGGCGTTAGCTCTTTAAATGATCAGTGGAGACGATCCTGAACATTGACTGGCGATCGGTATTTGTACCGACAGAATCTGTGCTGGAAGTTATCCTGCGCGGAACTATAATGTACGTGGGAATGTTCGCTCTTTTGCGGATATTCCGCCGCCAGGCCGGAGCGATCGGCATTGCTGACCTGCTCGTTATCGTAGTAATCGCCGATGCGGCCCAGAACGGCATGGCCGGTGAATCAAAGTCGGTCACGGAGGCCTTGCTGCTCATAGCTACGATCATTCTATGGGACTGGTTGTTTGACTTGCTCGGATTTCGATCTAAATTTTGGGGCCGCATACTCGAATCGGAGCCGCTGCTTCTGATCAGTAACGGGAGAATAATTACTGAAAATCTGGAAAAGGAGATGATCTCAGAAGAGGAACTCCGGAGCCAACTGCGGCAGCAGGGCGTTTCGAACCTATCGACGGTCAGAAAGGCGTATCTCGAGACGAACGGCCATTTCAGCGTATTGACCAGTTTGCCTGGTGAAAAGAAACATAAGGGCAACGATAAAGGCACAACAGCCGTCAATTGAAGCGTATGAGAATCAGATCAAGCCGAAAGCTTAAATTCCTTCACACCGTATTCGCCATGGAGCGGGACCTGATCGTCGGCGGCCAGGCGGTGATGGAGGGTGTCATGATGCGCACACCGTCGGCATATGCCATCGCCTGCCGCAAATCGGACGGTGAGATCATAACGACAGCCGAGCGGCTGCCCAAGTGGAGTGACAAGTATAAATGGGTTGGCTGGCCTGTCCTGCGGGGCGGGGCAACGCTGATCCAATCAATGGCCCTCGGCATTAAGGCCCTTAACTTTTCGGCGCGCATCTACGAAGAAGACCAAAAGGCCCAGGAAGAACTGACGAAGGCCAAGGAGATGGAAACTGAGGCCGTTCTGGCCGAAGGGACCAACAGCGAGGCATTCCTGAAGGCCCCGGTCAAGGTCGTGATGCCGGAGAAACACGAAGCCGCCAAGCCGAAAAAGGTAACTCAGTCGGCAAGCGCCGTTGGGTCTATCATCTTCGCTCTCGGGTTCAATGTCCTGCTTTTTATCGTCGCGCCGCTTCTGCTGACCAACATTGCCTTCATCGCCGCGGGTTGGGCGGAACCGCCCGTGATCGGCGAGAGTTTTGGCTGGTGGGCGACAGCGAAGGCCTACATCTGGGAAGTAAAACCGCATTCGTGGATAGCGTTCAACCTGATCGACGGCCTTGTCCGGATGTTCTTTTTCGTAGTGATGATCTTTTCAATGTCGTATTTGAAAGACATCCGCCGCGTTTTTGAATATCACGGGGCCGAGCACAAGACAGTGTTCACCTGGGAGAAGGGCCTCGAACTCAACGTCGGCAATGCGACCACACAAAGACGCCAGCATCCGCGCTGCGGCACCTCGTTCCTGATGGTCGTAATGCTGGTTGCGATCGTTCTGTTCTCGGTCATCAAATTCGACGCGATGTGGCTGAATCTGGTGGTGCGGATAGCTCTTATGCCGCTTGTGGCGGGGCTGTCGTATGAGATCATTCGCTATGCCGCAAAGAAGGAATCGGGTGCTATCTTTAAGCTGATGACGCTTCCCGGCCTATGGCTCCAGAACATTACCACACAGGAACCCGACGGCGAACAACTTGAGGTCGCCATCCGGGCACTGGACGAATCGCTTAAACTCGAGCCGCAAACTGCGTGAGATATATTAACCACAGAGACACAGAGCGTCAGAGAACTAACAAGGAAAACCTCTGTGCCCTCTGTGTCTCTGTGGTGAAATAACAATGCTGGAAAAACTTGTACAGATAGAAAAAAACTACGAAGAGCTGACCGAGCAGATCTCGTCGCCGGATATAACGTCGGATATGAAGGCGTACACCAAGGCGATGAAGCAGCACCGGAGCCTTAGCATAATCGTCGAAAAATACCGCGAGGTCAAAAAGCTCACCGACGATCTTGCCGGTGCCAAGGAGTTAGCGGCCGCGGCTGATGATGACGAGATGAAGCAGATGGCCCTCTCAGAAGTTGCTGAGATAGAGGCCAAACTACCGGACGCCGAAGAAGAATTGAAATTTCTCCTGCTGCCGCAGGACCCGAATGATGAAAAGAACGTTATCCTCGAAATTCGCGCCGGGACCGGCGGCGACGAAGCAACGCTCTTTGCTGCCGACGTGCTGCGGATGTATGCCCGCTACGCCGAACGGCAGGGCTGGAAGATGGAGGTGCTTGAGGCCGCGGATACGGGCGTAGGCGGCATCAAAGAAGCCGTCGCAATGATCGAGGGCGACCGCGTTTATTCAAAGCTCCGCTACGAATCGGGCGTTCACCGCGTCCAGCGTGTTCCGCAGACTGAAACACAAGGCCGCATTCACACGTCCGCGATCACGGTGGCGGTATTGCCCGAAGCCGAAGAAGTTGACGTACAGATCAATCAAAACGACCTGCGTATTGATACATTTTGCTCATCAGGCCCGGGCGGCCAGTCAGTGAATACGACCTATTCGGCCGTTCGCATCACACATTTGCCGACGGGCGTCGTTGTCTCGATGCAGGACGAAAAATCGCAGATCAAGAACCGCGAAAAGGCAATGCGCGTGCTTCGCGCGCGGCTGCAGGAGATCGAAGAACAAAAGCAGCACGATGCACTGTCCGCCGAACGCAAATCGATGGTCGGCAGCGGCGACCGGTCGGAAAAGATCCGTACCTATAATTTCAAAGAGAACCGCGTTTCGGACCACCGCATTGGGCTGACGGTACATCAACTCGACCTTGTGCTTGAAGGCCAGTTGGACGAGTTCATCGACGCCCTGCGGACACATTACCAAACCGAAAAATTGAAAGCGGAAGCCGTTGCGGTCTAGGCCAGATCTCCAGATCCGCCACGCCTAGCCATCGCGGTCGGCTGACCAGAGGCGGACGCGCCAAACGATCAAGTGTGCCAATAACTAAACTCTTCCTGATCCGACACGGCCAATCCGCCGGAAACGCCGAAGGCCGTTTCGGCGGCCACGGCCCGACGCCGCTTTCGGAGCGCGGTCGCTGCCAGGCAAATGCCACGGCCGATGCAATGGCAAAAGAGGGGATCAGCGCGATATTCTCAAGCGACCTCGACCGCGCCGTGCAGACGGCCGAACCGCTTTCCGAGCTGCTGAAGATCCCGATCCTTACGACAAAGGCCTTTCGCGAACGACATGTCGGCGTGCTTGAGGGGCTGACCTTTGACGAATCAAAGGCACAATATCCAAAGGATTACTTTGCTCTGGTCAACCGCGAGATTCACCACGTGATCACGGGCGGCGAAAGCTATCGTCACCTGCTCCGCCGTGCAACGGGCGAGCTGTGGGAAATACTCCGCAACCATCAGGGTCAGCGGATCGCCATCTTTTCACACACCGGCGCGATCTGCTTTATGACGCTGCATTTGATGGGGGCCATTCATCGTTCGACAAAAAGGACCCCATGGCTCGTTACCTCAAACTGCGGCGTCAACCGCTTTGAGATTCGCGGCCGAAACAACATCCGCGTCAATGCCCTAAACGACACCCGCCACCTTGCCGAAATAACCGGCAACGACGCCTTCGCGGCCCGATAAACATTTTCAGCGAAAAAAGGCCGTGCCCGAAAACACGGCCCATATCAATAAACGATCCGACCTTAGAAAGAATATCGAAGGCCAAACTGCATTCGACGCGGTACGCCCTGGATGTCGGTAAAGATCTTGCCGAAATCACTGGTCGCCTCGCCAATATCGGAATCCTGCTGGAGTCCCCATGTTGAGCGGGTCAGGTTTCCGTTCTGTCCGTCGAAATACTGATGGTTGAAGACATTTATCACTTCCCACCGGAACTGAAGCTTGTGGCCTTCGCTCCACGGCATGGTGAATGACTTCGACAAGCCGAGATCAAGCGTTGAATAACCCGGCAGCCGCATAGCGTTACGATCGCCAGTTTCACCCGGCCGAGCGTTCCGCCAGGCGTTGTAAGCCGCCTGTGGATCGCCGAAAGCATTCTGCGTATTGCGGTCCACCTGTATCTGGACATTTCGAACGCGGACACCGCTCGACTGTGCGTTCCAGTTTGTTGCCCACTGCGCAGCATCAAAGGGCGATATCGCCGGCAGCCCGGTGTTCCACCTCGCAATACCCGACAGCTGCCAACCGCCGATCAACGCATCGGTAAAGCCGTTCATATCACTGAACCAGTGCTTTCCTTGTCCGAACGGCAGTTGGAAGATGAAATTCGCGTTGACACTATGGCGAATATCAAAATCTGAAACTGAGTAGTTATCCTGCGGCCGCAGCGGATTCAGGATGAACTGAGAACCGTACGAACCTCCGGTTTGAAGGCCGGACGCGCTGTCAAATGACTTGGCCCAGGTGTAATTGATGTCATACGTCAATGTGTCACCCAAACGCTGGCGAACCGAAAAGGTCGCACCGTGATAATCCGACTTGGCGGCGGAGCTAAACGCTGAGAATGCGGCGTACTGCGGGTGGAAGAACAAATTGCTCCACGCTCCTGCTCCGCTGTAGTCATCATCCAGCGCAGATTGAACGAACGTCCAGTCAAGGATGTCGTAGCCATCCCGCGCGACCATGTAATACACCGCCTGCGTAGGCGTCATGGCAGCGTAATCCGTATCATCCCAGAATACCGCGAGGCTTGCACCGGCATTCGGGAAAAAGTGATTGAAGTACGGAATGTTCGGTATTGCCGCAAGCGGTGTGTCTGCCGCTCTGAGCGTGTGAAGCATGCCAGCTGCGGTGTACCAGTCCATTCCGGTACCCGGGTCAACCAGGTTGTTGAGTGCCATCACATCACGAGCGGCCAGCAAATTCCTTGCTTTCCTGCCGATATATGATGCTTCGAGATACAAACCGCCAGGCAGCTTGCGGCCATACGAGAAATTCCACGTATAGTGCTTTGGCGTCTTGATCGTTGCGTCGAGCGATGACTCGATCCGCTGGGCCTCGTCTGCGGGTGTTTGAAAGCCCTGTGCCGGTGATTGCGGTACATACGGTAATCCGCGGATCTGCTGGCCCAATCCGGTAAACAACGGGCCGCAGTTCGGGGGATCTCCTGGAGAGGCCGGAGCACAGTTCGTGATGTCGAAGCTGTTTGCAGCGACCGCTATTTCCTCAGTAAATCCGATCGTGGACAAACCGCTGAAGCTAACAGCAAGTTGGCCTCCGAAGTGATCGGAGAGAATACGGAACCCACCCCTGAATACCGACTCCCCATTCTTGCCGAAAAGGTTTCCAAGAAAACCTGATTTGAAGCTTGGTGACCAGGCCGCCGATATGCTCGGCTGCCAGTTCTTCCAATCCATTTTATAGAACCCAGGGCCGCTGTTGGCAGGGCCGCCGCGCTCGAAGGTGATCAGGTCATTAAGAGCGATGCCCTGTGCCGCCGCAGCCTTGCGCCGTTCGAAGAAGTCGCCCAGCGGCTCGGTCGGCACTACCTGGAAGCCTGTTTTTTCATAAACCGGCCGGCTCAAACCATAACGAACTCCAAGGGTCAGTGTAAGATCACGCCTGAGCTTCCAGGCATCCTGAACGTACAGATCGTATTCCTCTGTCGCAAAATTTCTGTCTGTTGGCGTTCCCTGTTCCAGCGGGTTCCCGTCGATGTCGAACGTATAGCTGCCGCTGTAATCCGAATATCGCCCGATCAAGGCCGCTGCCGTATTTTGGATGATGGTCCGCTGCGACCGGGCGAAAGAATAACCGCTGCCCGAAACCGCTTGGTCCAGAACGCGTCCGGAAAGGTTATAGAACGACGGGTTCGTGATCGCAGTATCATAGGCGCTGCCATAGTCCACTCGTTTATTCCTGATGGCGCGAACATTTCCGCCGAACCGCCACGTGTGGTTTCCCTGTATCCAAGTAAAATCATCCGTTATGTTCTGGGTGGGTGTGATTCGGCTCAGGGTGCGCGTGAAAGCCAGCGGTTGGAAGACAAACCGGAAGAAGATCGTGTTATCGGTCGAATCACCCGTGGTGCTAAAGGCCTGTCGGGTGAAACCATATCTGAAGTTATTGACCATATTGGCATTGATGGCCCAATCATGCCCAGCCACCATACCCCACGGGTGGTCCCAGCTAGTGCCGGCCAGCGTATCAGGAAACTGAGAAGTGCCGGTCAAATGGTCGCGCTGGAAATTAGCACGGAAATAAAGCGACTGACTATCGGTGAGCTTATAGTCCAACCGCGTGATGTGGGTATTCTCCTCGGTTTCGGTCGGCGAGTTGAAACGGTAGCCGCCAGTATTGACGCCATCACCGACAGTGTCGTCGTTTACCGGATACTTCTGGGCTGCTGACGCGAGGAACTGCATCGCGATAGGGTTTATCCCAACTTCCGAATAGATATTGTTCAATTCGGCAAGCGGCACCGAACAAAAGCCGCCAGTGCAGCTCGGTCCCGAACCGAAGAACCTGAGTGTACCCTGGCCGACATGCGCCATTGGAACGGTGCGCACGACCGAAACGCCTTGCTGCTGCCTCTGCCCCTCATAGGTGTAGAAGAAAAACAACTTGTCCTTTATGATCGGCCCGCCGATCGAACCGCCGAAAATGTCACGGGCGAGGCTGGGGCGCGGAGCTTTTTGCTCACCTGCTTTGAACAAGCCGCTCTGCACGACGAATTCGTCCGCCGTGTACACACCAGCCGCGTTATTGAAAAAGTTGTTCGCGGAAAAGGCGGTCGGGCGGTAGAAATAAAAGAGTGAGCCGCGGAAATTGTTCGTGCCGCTCCGGGTGATCAACGAGATCTGAGCGCCCGATGACCGGCCCTGGCTTGCATCAGGGTTCGAGGTGGTAATTCGAAACTCCTCGACCGACTCAGCGGTGGCCCGGAGTACCGTATCTTGCGAGGTCTGAAACTGGCCGGTACGTCCGCCGTTCTGTTGATCGTTTATATCAACACCATCAAGCAAAACGTTGGCCTGATCGCTTCGGCCGCCGGCAACATAGCCCTCACGGGTAACGCCGGGCTGAAGGCTCAGCAGGTCAGCAACACGGCGAAGATCGGTCGGCAACTGCGTGATCTGCTGGGGAACAAAGTTGTTACCCAGGCTCGCATCCTGCGTGTTAATGACCGACTCGATCGTGTTTGACGTAACATCGACAACAGCCGTAACATCGCCGGGTTCAAGGGCAAGATGGACCTCGATGGGCGAATCTACAAGGGCTTTCACACTTGAGTTTACAAGCTTTTTAAAGCTCGCCGCCTCGACCTCTAGGCGATAGGTAGCAGGCGGAATGCCCGGGAAACCATATTTCCCGTCAGAGTTTGTCGTAACCGACCGACTGAATCCTGTGGCCGGATTCGAAAGTCGGACCGTCGCGCCGGGCACAGCGGCTGAAGCCTGGTCTGTGACGGTGCCGCTTATACCGCTTGTGCCGGCCTGCCCAAGAGCACTTCCGGCCGCGAACAAGAACAATACGGCAACCGTCAGAAATGCGAGGGTACCTGTATTCTTTATCTTTTTCATAGATCCTCCTAATGGTGGTTAGCAGAGCAGTCCAACGGCTAGGTTTGCCATTCGACTGCCAAATGACGCATATTTCGTTCCATTCCCTGCAAGGCCCATGCAATGCAATGTTGTCAATGATTTACGGACGCTCTGCAGATGGTGATCTCCGCTGAATACATCAATTTTTTGAATTTTAGATCACTTTTTTGGAAAAGGTTTTCGGGAATTATACATAGTTTCGGCGTACACTCAAACGCACGATAGCTTTGGCGGCCGCCGCGCCGGCACCGGCAGCGGTAATTATTGTCGGCGCAACCCGATCCGCAACATCGCCGGCGCCGTAGACGGGTGACCCGATCACGCGACAATTTTGATCCAATTGAAGATCGCCATTCGGCCCCGATCCGGCAAGCTCCTGGATCAGGCCGCTGTTTGGTTCGACACCGATACGTGCTAATACCAGATCTACCGAAATAGTGTGATTGCTGTTCGTGGATCTATCCCTGACATCGATCGCGTCAACCCAGCCGTGCCCACTGATCCTGTCGACCTCGGCGTTAAACACAAATTCGACCGTGCCATTTGCCGCGGCGGCATCCACAACCTCATCGCGGGCGGAAAAGCTATTGCGGCGGTGGATCACATATATTTTTGCTGCGTATTCGGAAAGGATGATGGCGTTTTCGAGGGCTGCGTCGCCGCCGCCGATGATGGCTACGGTCTTGCCGCGGGCGAGTTCCCTTTCTTTGGAACCGGATTCGATCACGCCGCGGCCGGCGAATTCTGTTTCGCCGGGAATGTTCAGACTTCGACGGCGGACGCCGCTTGCCAGAATTACCGCCTGGGCCTGGAAAATGTTTCCTGCGGCGGTTTTTACGAACTTTCCTTTCGGATCGATCTCAACAACCTCGGTTCCAAGACGGATATCGACGCCGGAACTGTTTGCCGATTCAAGAAAGCGGTCACGCATTTCCCTGCCGTTCTCTGTTCGCAGGCCGGGATAATTGGTGATCGGGTTATATATGCTGAGAAGCTGGCCGCCGGCCTCAGAATTTTTTTCGAGTACGACCGCATCTAGCCCCAGATCATTGCACCAGATCGCGGCCGAGATCCCCGCCGGGCCGGCCCCAATTATGATCACATCCAGATCCTGTTCGCGCTCGCTCATATTGGGCTTAACTATTACAGAATATTGCAGTTTTTGTCATCAGGAATTACCAAATTTTGTCACAATTCTGCGAACTTGATAAGCGTGGATCTTTTTTCGTGCCCACGCGGCCCGGTGCCAAACCGTTGTCCATTCAGTAGTTTAATCACTTTTGGGCCAAGGCGGGCAAATAGCTGGTTGTGGCACCCGTTTTGCTAATTGTCGGGGCTTCGCGCCTGTTTTATCTTCGGCGTTTGGCCTCTTACATTCCTTCAGGACCTGCTGAAAAGCTCCAATTCAAAATCTATATGAGACTAGAACTCGAACAGAACCATACCCATTTGGGTTTTGCCGGGGAAGTTGCGCCGGATACGGCCGCTGAGGACCGGACAGCCGAGGCCGCACATCATCTTCGTGAAGGCATCAGGGCCGCACAAACCGGCAATCGCGGAGCGGCGCGGACAGCCCTGCTCCGGGCGGCGGAACTTGACCCGCAAAGTGAAAGCGCGTGGATGTGGCTCTCGTCGATCAGTGAATATCCCGAAGAGCTTTTGGCCTTCCTGACAAATGTTTTGGAGATAAATCCGCTTAACGCCCGTGCGCTTGAATGGTCCACGGCAACAAAGACGCTGCTTGCAAAGAATCTTGTCCAACGCGGGATCGACGCAGCAGAAGCGGGCCAGAACGATCTTGCGGCCCAGCATTTCAATCAGGCACTTGAATACGACGAAAAGAATTCGATGGCGTGGCTTTGGCTTGCGTCGATGTGCGAATCAACCGAAGGAAAGCTTTCGTATCTTGAGAAGGTCCTTGAGTTTGACCCTGAGAACGAAACGGCCAAGGCAGGCCACCAGGCAGCAAAAAACAGCATTAGAGAGGGCCTGCTCGCCGAGGCACGTTCGGCCGCCGTCAGCGGCAACAGCGCCTCAGCCAACGAACTGCTCGACGCCGTGATAGCGGAAGAACCTGACGCCGAGGATGCATGGGTGCTCAAATCGCATATTGCGGTCAGCTTCGACGAAAAGATCGTTGCATTCCGCCGCGTGCTTGAGATCAATCCTGAAAATAATGTCGCCCGGTCCGGCCTTGAGTCGTTAACCGCTATAATGGACGCCGTCGGAGCCGCCGAAGCACCTGCGGTTGCAGCACCGGTCGAGGTCGCAGAGCCGGAAAAGGTGGCCGAAGCCGAACCAGAATCATTCACGGCCCCCGTTTTTGAAGAGGAATATCAGGAAGAAGGCATATTTGACGCTCCGGTTGCGGACGAATCTCCGTTTGACCCGGCAGCGTTTACTGAAGCTGCGACCGAGACGGAACTTAGTAAAACAGCTGAGCCGCCTTTTGACAGTTTTGCTAAAGAACCAGTTGTCGATCACAACGGCACAATGCTGATGACGGCATCTGATCTTGGTTTTGTTCTGGATGACGTAGTCGAAGTTACTGAAGCCCCGTTCGAACAGGTAACAGAAGACTTCTCGGCAGGATCGGCCGTTCATGAGGTCGTAGAAGACGAATCAGCTGAGCTCCAGCCTGCGGCATACGAAACAGAATACGAAACACCGGCCGAAGAAGAGTCTTTCACACCGGAGCCGGAAGAGATCACGTATGAACTGGCTTCAGAAACACCGGATCCTAAACCGGACGATGAGGCCCCAGAGGAAAGTGACGGCCTTTGGGATGCGTTTGTCGATCCTGACCCGACGGAAGAATTGTCTGTTTTGGACGCCGCCGCCGATTTTAACGGCCAGGTCCCGGAATTCTCGAATGAAATTGAGGTATTTACCGGCGAGGCTATCTCGGTCCCAATGAGCAACCCGTTCGATGCCGACAAATTCAAAAGCGAACCGTCATCGTACGACACCGTTATCTCGGTCAGCCCGGAAACCTACGATGCGGCCCACAATGAGGTGCCAGCCCCGGGCGATGCACCATTCAACGGGACCTTCTTCAATGTTCCGTTCGACAATACCCTGTATTCAGGCACCATCCCGATGCCTGAGGACGGACTTGATCCACTGGTTCAAGCAGGTTCTACAGGGTTTGAAACGCGCATTGCGGCACCTTCGGCCGAGCCGCTGCCGCCGGTCAGCACAACCACGCAGTGCCCGTTCTGCAGTACTGAGAACGACGTCCAGGCCATTGCCTGCAACGGCTGTCTCGCAGTTCTGACGCTTGCCGACCTGGAACTTATTCTCGCCAATCATCATGCCGACAAAGATCTGCTTGCGCGGGCAGTCGTTCAGTTAGAATCAGAACGGTCCGCCCGCCAGCTAACCGAAGCTGAATTGACGACGCTTGGCATTGGCCATCTAAACTTGCGCAATCTGCAGGAAGGCCACGCTTATCTTCTTGAGGCTGCGCAAAAGAACCCTGACAATGTCGTACTCTCAAGTCAGGCGAACGCTCTCCTTATCCGCCTTGAGGAAATAAGACAGCAGTCTGCGACCTATGAGTCAATGGTCAAGGGGAAGACGATCCTTGTCGTTGACGACAGTCCAACGGTTCGCAAACTGATCGCCGGCAAGCTCGAAAAATCGGGTCACGAGGTTGTTTGCTGCGGTGACGGCATTGAGGCAATGAGCCATCTTTCAACTCTTCGGCCTGATTTGATCCTTCTCGATATTACGATGCCGCGAATGGATGGATACCAGGTCTGCAAGCTCATCCGCGGTGACGCGGAGACAAAAGACACGCC
>CAUJFK010000231.1 GCA_963169175.1 Acidobacteriota bacterium
GAACTTTCACGGATAGTACATTCATCAATCTATGGCGGTCACGCGCGTGTGGTAAGATTTATCCTTTGTACCGGTCAACAATTGTGACCGAGATCTAACGAACAGCCCACGGGGCGGGTGGAATAATGCGATCGAAGCGAAATGTTACGTGGTTGAGTTTCTTGCTTTTATGCACGATCGGCATAGGTATCGCCGGGCAGCAAGAGCAGCAGCCGTCGCCTGTTTTAGGAAAATGTTTGGGCATTGGACTCGCTTCACCGCAAAGCGGCATGCTCGCCGCAAACCGCGACAGTATCTACGTCGGTTCGACGAACGGAGTATTAAGCTCCTATGAATCCCGAGTTCTAACACCCGAATGGCGGCTTGAACTCGGCGGCGAGTTTGGCTCTGATATTTTAGTCCTTGAAGAAGGACCGGTGGTTGTTACCAACCCGATCCGAAGCGGTCCGCCGGCCGGTGAAGAGGCGACGATCAGGCTTATCGCCGGGAAAACGGGCGTCACGTCCTGGTCCGCCAAACTTCCATTTTCAGAAAAATACTATTTAGGCAGGTCGATTGGCGGAATCGCCGTTATCAGCCATGATGGCCTGGTTACGATACTCGATCGGTTGGGCCGGCGAATGTCGCGAAACGGCCCGTATGGAACAGTTACTGCCAAGCCGGTGTTTCGGGCAGGCCGTATCGCCTTTGGGACCGGGGAAAAGCAAGTGATCGTTGTTTCAGGCCCGAGCGAAGGATCAGTAACGAGGGTTGCACTTGGCATGATCCCGCGGGCGGTTGCGTTGACAAAAAAGGATGATCTGCTTGTCGGCGGTGAGCGAGGCAACCTCGAACACATTGAACTGGAGAGCGGCGGCGCGAGTTGGAAGTTCAAAACCGGAGCTGCCGTTTCTTCGATCGTAGATACGGATGCGGGAATCCTCGTTACCTCTCTGGATAATTTTGTTTACCTGATCTCTGACTATAACGGAAACGTTATCTGGAAGCGGCGTTTGCCTGGGCGGATATTGGATGGCGGCGTAAACCTCGCGGGTTATTTTGTTGTTCTCATAAATGGTGAAAATTCCGGCTATGCTCTGGACCTTGCGAATGGGAAGATAGCGGATGTTTTCACGTCCGTTGACAGCGATATCATCAGCGGATCGCCGGTTCCTGTTCGTGTTGGGGCGTTTGCCGTGACGACAACTGGCACGCTTGAAATATACGCAATCGGCGGCTGCGGCGGCAAACCGTAAGGTTAGTCGACCTGCCGGCCTTCAGCGATCCACAACAAAAGAGGCCGCCTTTTCAGACAGCCTCTTTAAGAACTTTGTTATGTCAATGCGATACTTCGAATTGACTCATTATTGCGTAGATCTCATCTTTTACAATGAGCTTCTTTTTCTTTAGAAGAGATTCTTCCTGTTGTTCATCGTCGTTCGGGTAGGTCAGGTGGGCGAGTTCTTGCAGCCGTTGTTCGTAATTTGTGTGCTGGTGAACTAACTCTCGGAAAGAAGGATCTACCTTGAGCAGTTCATCTCGTACCCTATCGGGCGTCGACAAGTCCATAGCGCTTTGTTCCTCACTTTTCAATCTAATCTGGGCCCAGGCCCCGGACGTTGTTCAGGTATGGGCTTAATTTGAATTCTAGCCCCGTTGTCAAGTATTTTCAAGGCTTCTTTTGCAGAATTTCATACTATTGTCGCTTGAGCGTTAGCCGCATCACTATCGCATCATCCGCAGGGTCTCGATAAAAGCAGGGTCTTACGGTGAATTCTTCAAATCCGTGGATCTTATAAAATCTTACGGCCCCGCAGTTTAGGGCCCTTACCTCAAGCCAAACGGCATAAACGTGCTTTGTTCGGCATAGGTCAATAAATTCGCCTAGAAGCCGAGAGCCGATGCCGGACCGTTGAAAGGATCTGCAAACGCCAATGTTGTAGATCTCGGCATCAACACCCGTGGCGGCGGAAGTTGGGACCAGCCGACCGATAATGAACCCGGCCAACTCTTGTTGATTAGCTGCCGCGAGCATTTGTGAATCGTCGCGCAGCAGTTCTTCTCGATAGTCGTTGAGCGTCCATGGGCTCAGGCCGAGCGAATTCGCCAGATCGAGGGCGTGGCCGCAATCGTCAAAGGCAAATGGGCGAATTGTAAAGGGTGAATCGGCCAAATCTATTTATCGTAACCGTTTACCACCGCTTTCGGCGGCGTATCGCGGGCATAGTAGGGTTTCATTCCATTGTCGATCTTCGCGGATGCAAAGCCAACCGCTTCCGCAAGATCGCGGCCGATGTCAACGACCTCAATGGCGTCGGTTATTTCCTCAGCGGCAGCCAGATCATCGAACATATCGGATTGAGCTAAAATAATCGCGCTCGGATGGGCGATCACAAAGCTGATGAGTTCCTGAAGATTTCCCGCGTGGAGGGCGTCAGAACCGGCTTCACCTTCGGTTTCGGCGACAGCTTTTACGTACCGCCACGCATATCCGCTACGGCCGATCGGTACCGCGATGATCCGTTCGCCATGCGGCCCGCTCCCAAGTTCAAGTGCTCTCAAAAGAAATATACCGACGCACGGTATTGACAACGCCCGGGCAAGGCCGAGCGCCGTGGCCATGCCGATCCGAATTCCCGTATAACTTCCTGGTCCGTTTGAGACTGCGATGCGCGAGATCTGCTGTAATTCCAAGCCCGCCTTTTCGACAATGATCGAGATTTGACCCAGCAATTCTTCCGAACGCGAGACCTTGCCTTTACCGTGCCATTTTTCGACGGCCTTACCATCGACGATCAAAGCAAGACTGCCGCCGCCGACCGCTGATTCAATTGCAAGTACCGTCTCGTTCTTCATCGGGCTTTTAGAGTTTGGAAAACACCGCGGATCGAGGGCAAAGACCTTTTTATCATGCACTTGAGCTGATACGGCAGCCGTGAACCGGCTCGAATGTCGCCTTCGCATTCGATCGTTGCCTGGATCGGATTTGGCGGGATGCGTTTTCGAAGTTGACGCAGAAACTCGGCCGGATCATTGAGGCACGTGTGAAGCGAGCGATGCAAAACGCCCGATCGCCACTCGCGTTCAACGGTCGCGGTCAGCCAATTCGGCAGATCGCGGGCCTCGTCCGCAAATGGAAGGCCGTTGATCGGCAGTCCGAGATATTTATTCGCGAGCCCCACCGCGGCGATGATCCAGCCTCGCCGGTTGCTTGAGAGCCCGTCAAGGCAGGCGTC
>CAUJFK010000232.1 GCA_963169175.1 Acidobacteriota bacterium
TTCCAGAAAGAAGTAAAAAACGGCCTTTGCCCTATTCTTTCGGCAAAATGTCTGAACCTGAAGGAGGGCGAAACCCTCGAGAATTTTATTTCGAGCCAGTTCAGCGAACTGCGTGCACGGATCGGCGTTTTGAAAATTGAACAGGACAAAACATCCAACGCTCTTAAAGCCGCGCGCGAAGCCGAACTGTCCGGGGCCCGGATACCGGTCCTCGAAAAACGGCTTGAGGAGATCCGGGCCGAAGGTGAAAAGTTAAGAGCGCAGAAGGACGAACTGGAAACCGGGGCCGCCGCATTGCCCATTATCCGTGACGCCGTTGTGCAGATCGAAACCGAGTTAAAGAAACTGGATAACCCGCTCGCAAAGATACAGATGCTCGAACGGGACGCCCGCCGCGAAGGTACGGTGCGCGAGCAGCTTTCGTCCGGCGAACGAAATCTCGAACGGCTCGAAAGCGATCGCAGGATCACAGTCGAGAAGCTGGAAAATTATAAGGACCTCGATCAGCTTTTGGCTGAGACTAGCGGTCTGCGTGACCGGACCGCCGATGCGTATCGAAAGCTCTTGGCAAACGAGGCCGCGGCAGGACAGGTGGACCAAAAGGAGGCCGCACATGCCGAGGCCGCCGCCGGCCACGCAATGGCTGAAGAAACGGCCGCCCGCACGGAAAAGGCAGTGGCCACCGCCGCCGCCGAGTATGACAGGGACCTGCATCTTGCTCAGCGTGCCGCGTTTCTCGATGTGCAGAAACGACAGGCCGAGGCCGAGGCGATGCGAGATTCGACAACGCGACGGGATGCTGAACTTGCAGAAGAGATCGAAAGGCTTTATGAAGTTCGACGGTCGATGCAGGCTGAATTTCGCGAACGGGAGCGATTAAAAAGGATAGCGGAAACCACAGATTTTATCCGTTCAACCCTTCGCGACGCGGCGCCGCTTGTAGCAAAGAACTACGTCCACCATGTTTCCCGCGAGGCCAACCAACTGTTTCGAGAGATCAGCGGTGATGCCGAGTGTACACTTAAATGGACCGAAGATTACGGCATTCAATTTGAGGAGGCCGGGCATGACCGCCCGTTCCAGAGCCTTTCCGGCGGCGAGCAGATGGCGGCTGCGCTGGCTGTGCGGCTTGCTCTCCTCAAACAACTTTCCGACATACACATCGCGTTCTTCGACGAGCCGACCACGAATATGGATGCCGAACGCCGCGAAAATCTGGCGATGCAGATAGGTAATATCGGCAGTATCAACCATTTCGACCAACTTTTCGTTATTTCGCATGACGACACATTCGAGGGATATATGGACCACGAAATAAAGGTCCAATCCGACACCGAACATTAGATCGGATACATCGGCATCTATGAAACAGGTCACCATCGTCAGCGACGGGTCAAGCCTCGGGAACGGAAAAGGAAATCCGCGTGCGGCGGCTGTCGCCGTGCTTGGATTCCAGGGTTATTGGAAAGCGATCGGCGAATATCTTGGCAATGCGACGAACCAACAGGCGGAGATCGCGGCGGCGGCCATCGGGCTTGAGAGTCTCAGGGAACCGTGCCGTGTTCGCCTTCTTTCGGATTCGCGGTATGTTATCGAGACAATGGGCGGCACGTGGAAGCGAAAGACAAATCACGAATGGTGGGGACGTTTGGAAAAAGCCGCCGCACGTCACCAGATCGAATGGGAATGGATCAAAGGCCACGCGGGACATGTGGTACAGGAGATCGCCGATAAAGCGGCGCGCAAGATCGCCGCATCCGGAGAGGTGGATTCATCTTTTCTGGACGATTTGGTGGCGGACCTCGGTGTAGTGGAGATCTAGCTTTAACGCGTGAAATTGAAATTGCCGACTACACTCCGATCATTCCGTGGACGCTGCCTCATTGTTGGCCCACAAGGCATTTGCGCGTTCTCAACTCGCCCTTTCACCGTCACACTCGTTCACGTTCTCGTCCTCATTTTTGCGTCTACTGTTGCCGGACAACGCGGAAGTCACGGCTGGACCTGGCAAAATCCCTTGCCGCAGGGGAATACGCTGCTTTCTATCCATTTTGCGAAGGACAAGCAAAATGGATTTGCGGTCGGCGCTGATAACACTATCCTTCGCACGCAGGACGGCGGCTTCACATGGGAATCTCAAGCCGGCCCGGCGGAGGTTTCACTTTCGGATGTGTTCGTCATTGACCGGAAGAACGCGGTTGTGGTCGGCACACGCGGCACGATCCTCGTGACCGAGAACGGCGGCTCAGAATGGCGCCGGTCTCAGGCCGAAGTAAAGGACCATCTATACGGCGTGACATTCGCGGGCGAGCGGCCGACGACCGGCTGGGCCGCGGGCACGTACGGCCGGATCTTAAAAACCTTGGACGAAGGCCGGACTTGGTCGGTGCTGAAGACCACCTCCACCGACCATCTTATGAAGATCGCCGCCTTCGATACTGACCGTATCGCAGCGGCGGGAGCCAATGGCGCTGTAGTGATCTCGACCGATGGCGGTAAAACGTGGAGGGTTTCGCGGCCGTGCGGCAGTGTGACGATGTCCGGAGCAAGGTTTATCGCTCTCGACACTATCGTGGCCGTGGGCTACGGAGGCTGTGTTGCCCGCAGCACGGATGGCGGCGAAACATGGGCAAGGCCCGAACTATTCAGCCGGCCCGACTTTCTCTCGATAGCATTTTCTGATGAAAGATCGGGTTCGATGACCGATGCCAACGGCCTTGTCTGGATCACCGGAGACGGCGGCAGTACCTGGCTTCCATTCAACGTAAGAACAAATCCGCGGTTATCGGCGAACTATTTTGCCGACAGGTTCACCGGTTGGGCCGTGGGCCAGGATGGTTTGATCGTGCGTACGGATGACGGCGGCTATACCTGGCAGCGGCTTACGGGGGGCAGCCGCGAGGACGTGAACGACCTGCTCTTTTTCGATGACGAATACGGCGTTGCCGCTGGCGGCCGCGGCCGTATCTGGATAACCAACGATGCAGGTTCAACATGGCTCCCGGTCTTTGTTGATTCGAAAGCCAATCTCAATGCGATCCACTTTGTGAACGCTGATCGCGGCTGGATCGTTGGCGATGACGGGACCGTTCTTCGCACTATCAACGGCGGAGCTAGTTGGGGCAAAGGCATTTCGGGCACGAAGGATGAGCTTTTAGGCGTATATTTTGTCAACGATATGTCCGGCTTTGCGGTTGGTGAAAATGGCCGGATCATCAGAACCCGTACAGGCGGCGCATACTGGGAGCCGGTCGAATCGGGGACCGAAAACTGGCTCGAGGATGTTAAATTTGTTACCGCGCGAAAAGGCATTGCGGTAGGCGATAGCGGAACGATACTTTTGACGATGGACGGCGGCGACACATGGTCGCCGGTCAGGTCGAATGTCTCGGAGAACATCTATGCGTTAAGTTTTTTCGATGAGAAATACGGCGCGGCTGTCGGTGCAGACGGCCTCATTCTGCGGACGGTTGACGGCGGACTAAGCTGGACCGACCTTGAATCGCCGTCGCGGGCGAACCTAATTGCGGTTGCGGCGATCGGACGGGACCAGATCGTCGCGGTCGGCGAACTCGGGACAATGCTTGTTTCGGGTGATGCAGGAAAAACCTGGAACATTCAGCCGGTCAATACCGGCAAAACGCTGCAGGCAGTTGTCTTTCGCGGCGGCGATAAGATCTGGGTGGCCGGCCGTGGTGGGGCGATCCTGAAGCGGAGTCAGCAATTGAACCCATACCGATTTGCCGTCGGCCGTTCGGGTTCGCCGCCTACCCTACGCCCCGCGAGCGGCATCCGAAAGCCACGGGTCCCGGCGGTTGCGGTGCCCGACGACGGAGACATCCCGCCAGCCACGCTGAATACAAGGGAAAAGCCCAAACAATGACACCAGCGTAGAGCGAAAGTAGTTCTATTACTTTCTAACGGTCATTGCGATCCACTCGCCCGCCCGTGTAACCGTGGTGTCAAAATGTTGCGGAATGGTATTCGATACTAACCCTTCCTGCTCGGCAAGGATTCCCGAAAGGACCAGGATCGACCTTGCACGATCGAGAAGTTCCGGCATGATGGGGATTATTACATCCGCCGTCAGGTTTGCACAGACAAGATCGAACGAACCCGAGACCGCGTCGATCGAACCGGTGTAAAATTCGATTTGGCCTCCAACGCCGTTCATCTCGGCATTCGACCGGGCAATCTCTACTGCTACGGAATCAATATCGACCGCTGACAGGCTCATATCGGCGTCGGCGATCAAAGCGGCGGCGATCGCCAGTAGGCCGGTACCGGTCCCGACATCAAGAAAAGACATTTCGGGGCGATAGAGTTTATCGATAGCCGCGAGGCATAACTGCGTCGTTTCGTGCGTTCCCGTGCCGAACGCCATGCTCGGTTCTATCCTTACGATCGTCCTCTCGCCGGATTCGACATCGTGCCACGGCGCGGCAACTATGAACCGGCCAACCTGGACCGGTTTCCAATGCTTTTTCCATTCAGCGAGCCAATCCTGATCGACCACGACAGATCGGGTGACCGCAATCTCAATGTCAGACGAGAGGCCATGGGTACGCATTGCAAGTTTTAATTCAGCGTGGATCGCGTCGTTGTCAGGCGGCGACAAAAAATAGGCGGTGACGGTGCAAAGACCCGCATCAGCCTTGGGCATCAGATCGATCTCGCTCCCGAGCGAATCAAGAGCGTTAAATGCAGATTCGACCGCGTCTGTGTACTCAGGAGCAACGGTCGCCGAGACTGCAAACCATTCCAGAGGTTTTCCTGTCATTCGTACACGCCCATTTCGTCCAGCTCACGCCCGCTGTTGCGCCAATCGGCTACGACCTTGACGAATAAATTGAGCCGAACCCTGTTGCCGACAATATTCTCAAAACCAAGCCGCGCCGCCATGCCGATCTGTTTCAGTTTTGAACCGCCTTTTCCGATGATGATGCCTTTTTGCGACGACCGCTCAACGTAGATCGCACAGAAGATCTCGACAAAAGCAGGGTCACTTTCATCATACTTTTCGGTTACAACCGCGGTCACATATGGTATCTCTTCACCGGTGGTCTGCAGTATCTGCTCTCGCACCATTTCGGCGATGAGCGTCCGCATTGGCTGGTCGGTGAGTTCGTCATCCGCAAATATCGGCTCGCCCTCGGGAAGATGTTTGACAATTTGGCGAAGCAGATTATCGACCGCATCGCCCTTCAGCGCGGAAACCGGAACTATCTCGGCAAATTCATGCTCCTTTGAATAACTATCCATCAGCGGCAAAAGCGTTGCCTTGTCGCGAACCTTATCGATCTTGTTCAAGACCAGCACAGCAGGCTTGCCCGATTCCTTCACCAGGTCAAGTACGAACCGGTCGCCGTTACCTGTGGAAACGCTCGCGTCACGCATCAACACCAGAAGATCGACGGACAATATGGCATCGTGAACAGCGGCCATCATCCTTCGGTTAAGAAGATATCCCGGTTTGTGAATGCCCGGCGTGTCAACAAAAACTATCTGTCCCTCGGGCAGCGTGACAACGCCCTGGATCTTGTGCCGGGTCGTCTGCGGCTTGTTCGAGACCGCCGCGATCTTTTCGCCGACGAGCTTGTTCAGAAGTGTGGATTTGCCAGCATTAGGCCGCCCTATCAGGCCGACATAGCCGCTGCGAAAAGTGCCGTTGGACATCGATTAGACGTTATCAGATTCAGCCACGATTAACCACAGAGGCACAGAATCGTTCAATGCAGAGACGCTGAGACACAGAGAATTTTAGGAACTCTCCACTCGGCGTCTCCGCGTCTCTGCGTTGATCATTGTTGCTTGACTAGCCGGGCCTTTGCGGCTATCGCCTCTTTGTGTGCGCCGCCGGTGACCGGGCCGAGTTGGATGGCCTTGTCGTAGATCGCTTCAGCGTAAGCCTTTTCGTCGTAAAATTCGTAGATCTTTGCAAGTGCGACGTAGGTTAGCGAAAGCAATGCTTTATCGGTGCTTGCGGTTGAGGTTTTCAACACAGTCTCATAGGCGCTTTTTGCTTCGAGCAGTCTGGCCTTCAACTGCTCGGCATCAGTGACATCTTCCGCCGAAAGGCTGGCCACGCGGCCTAGGCTGTAATAGATACGCGGATCGCCCGGAGCCTTGTCGCGAAGCAGTTTCAGCTCAGCACCGGCCTTAGCGTACTCTTTGGCCTCGATCAGCTTTTGGATCTCAAGCAAGCGGTTGGTGACCGGATTTTCGACAATACTGTTTGTCGCCTCAGGATCTTTCCTTCGTGCCGCGCGGACAGCTTCGGCGATCTTTCTCGCTTCTTCGGCCCGCTTTCCTGCCTCGGCGAACTGGCCAAGTCGGTTGTTTTCTTTTGTGCCGTCAAAGGCCAGGAGCATATCACGGATCGACGAAGCAATGTCAAAGCCCGAATCGGCAAATCCGTTCAACTGTTCCGCAAAAAAGAACGATAGCAGTGCACCCTTTTCATAGTCCTCCGACAACCGAAGTGCGGTCTCGTCCGCCAACCCGGCCTTTGTCTTTTCAAGTTCCTGTACGACGGCCCGTTTCTCCTGGTCCGTTTTTAGCGTGTCTATGCGCTGGCGAGCCTGAGCGGTCAGCGCCTTGACACGAGAATGCTCGGCTTCTTTTGCATCTATCGCCGCGACCAGCGACCGAGAAAGAGTAAGATATACGTCCGGCGAGACTGAAGGATCTATCTTTCTCCGTTCATCCAGCAGGTTTTTGACGAGCTGCCTTATCGTTTCAATGTCTTTGCTGTTGGCATAGATCAACGGATCCACTACAAATTGCAGGAAGCCGCGGCGGGCCTCTGAAAAACGAAGATCGCGGTCTGGCGGCAACTCCGCCGGAACTATCACAAAATACTCATCCTTGACGTTTACAAAATTTACCGTATCAAGCGGTGCGAGCATTTCAGGCACGATGGTGAATGTGCGTTCACGTTCGCGCGTTTCCACATTTCTAAGCGTAGTTTTGCCCTTTGGCTTCTTGGTTTCCGTGCGGATCCGGTCGATTATGGTCGTGCGGGGGCGCGTGTTCAGATATGAAAGAATCTCGCTTGCCATATCCCCGGTCGATGCCCTCAGTCGTCCGTCGGCTGCCTTTTGGTAGGCCTTCACATACTCGTTTATATTGCCGCTGAAGCTTGACCGCCGATAGAATTCGCGGACCAGCGGCGCGAAATCAAGCACGTCAAGCAAATTGCCGGGCAGATCGATCGTCACAACGGGATCGGCAAGATCGGGCGGCGGCGTCAGAGCGTAGGCCATTGAAATAAATGGCGCCACCAATTGGGCATCGGTCTGATCCGGATAGCGTTTTTTGTGAGCGACGAGAAACGTCGAGATCTTCTGCCGAAGATCGACCGGCAGGGCGGCAAGATCGCTTTTCAACAGCTCTCGAAACTTTTCACCTTCGGTCGAAAGCGGCGTCTTGATCACAGGCACGCTTTCTCCCGCAGCATTTGTCGTCCGGCCCGCCTCAAGCGTTGCCAACACGATCATTACGCGCTTGTCAGGCTCGATCCGGATACCGGAACTCGAAAGATCAAAACCCGGAGGGCCATTCTGGGCAAACACTCCGACCGAGGACGCAGCAACGATGAATAGGAACAAAGATCTAAACATTAAGGATACAAATCTAATATAAGTCTTGATACCGCACGAAAAAATGGCACACTAAAGGATGAATTCTACGCTTCTTAAGATGCATCCGACATAGACGCCATTTCAAAAGGCAGTAAATATCCAATTTTGGGGCCCGCAATGGCCGCGTGTCAACATCCGGATAGGCGCAGCGGAATTTAATGCCTCTATGTAAGAAATATACTTTAATCTTAGCTAAAACTATCCTATAATTCACGCGATATCTTCCCGAAGTTCACCGACTAACGGCCCACGGGCCAAGGTAGCTAGGTACAAATGAATGAAGAGGCGAATATCGAAACGATTCGCCGTTGTTATGAATTGTATAGCAGTGGCGACATTTCAGGATTGATGGAGCATCTTTCGCCGGACGCGGCTTTTTCGATTCCGGAAGTCGAAAACTCACCATGTGGAGGCATTTGGTACGGACGTGAAGGAGTAGAAAAATTCTTTGAACTGCAAGAGCTTGCCGAAGAGATAACCGATTGGGAAGCCAGAGAGTTCATTGCCCAGAATGACCGCGTGGTTGTCCTTGGCCGCTCAACCGCGACCGTCCGTGCGACCGGTCGGCACTATTCAACCGAGTGGGTCCACATCCATACCTTAAAGGATAACAAGCTCGTAACCTCGATCAAATTCTTCGATACCGCCGCCGCCCTGCGGGCATTTCAAAAAGTTACGACAGCCCTGATCTAAACAAAGGAACATCACGCGGCCCAAAAGTCGTTTTGATCGACACGGTTTTGCCGGGAGGGTTTGTTCAAAAACGAACGACGGGTCCGTACTCGTGTGGTTTTGCTTCCTGAATGGCCAGTTTCGTGGTGGCGAAGCCGCGTCCTGGACCACGAATCAGACAAAACCCAGACACGAAATAACGCGAAATAAGACCGACCAGTGCGTATTCTTGTCATCACCGTCGAATTCGCGGATACTATCGATGTAAACGCCGTAAAATTGTCCTGATCGTAGATTAGCAAATCGAATGCACACACCACCGCTTTTCGGAGATCTGCTAATAATACTACTGGTGTCGGTGCCGGTCGCCTTTTTCTGTCTGCGGCTGAAACTGCCTCTGTTGGTTGGGCTTATCCTGTCAGGGATCGCGATCGGGCCTTACGGGCTGGGCTGGATACATGAACTCGAAGCCATCGAGGTCCTGGCAGAGATCGGCGTGATGCTTCTGCTATTCACCATCGGCCTCGAATTCTCATTGCGCCGGCTGCGGGAGATGAAGACGCTTGTTTTGGTGGGCGGCGGCCTACAGGTTCTGCTCACGGTGGGTGTGACAGCCATGATCGCCGTTCTATTCGGACGAGCGATCGGTCAAGCTGTTTTCTTTGGCTTTCTCGTTGCCCTTTCAAGCACCGCTATCGTGCTAAAGAGCTATGTCGAGCGGAGCGAGGTCGATGCACCGCACGGACGGGCTGCGGTCGGCATCCTGCTTTTTCAGGACATAAGTGTTGTGTTGATGCTGCTTCTCGTTCCCATACTCGGCGGCGGAGCCGATGTTTCGGCGGCAAATGTTGCAGTAAGTCTCGGCGGCTCCATTCTCGCTCTTATCCTTTTGGTGCTTGGTGCATGGTTCCTGCTGCCGCCTATCCTGAGGCAGATCGCTCAACTTCGCAGTACAGAAGCCTTCCTCCTCACGGTAGTTCTGCTATGCCTGGGCATGTCGTGGGTAACATCGCATTTTGGCCTCTCGCTTGCGCTGGGAGCTTTCATTGCCGGCATGGTGTTGGCGGATTCAGACTACAGTCATCAGGTAACGGCCGAGATCTTGCCGTTTAGAGACGTATTCAACAGCCTATTCTTCGTTTCGATCGGGATGCTGCTGTCGCTCGGAGCCCTATTCGCAAACTTGGGATTTGTGGTGGTCATCGTACTCGGTTTGGTGCTGATAAAAGCGCTCATTATTTGGGGAGTGATACGCGTTCTCGGACTTCCGCTGCGAATCGCCACGATGACCGCGCTCGGGCTGGCCCAGATCGGTGAATTCTCATTCGTGCTCGCACGGGCCGGAAAAGGCACGGCACTACTGCCGGATAGCGACTACCAGACGTTTCTGGCTGCCTCGATCATTTCAATGCTCGCTACGCCCTTCCTCATCGCCGCTGCCCCGCGTGCCGGATACGCTCTGCAGGGCCTGTTCAAAGGCAGTGCGGACGCCGATCTGGCGGAACCGGAGCAGGACATTCACATGACCTCCAGCGGCGGCCTGCAGCAGCATGTCATCATCGTCGGCTACGGGTTGAACGGGCGGAATCTGGCGCGGGTATTGAGGACCGTCGGCATTCCCTATGTGATCCTTGAGCTTAATGCTGAATCCGTTCGGAAAGCAAAAGAAAAAGGCGAGAAGATCAATTTTGGCGACGCAACGCGCCGCGAGGTCCTGCTTCATGCCGGCATCGCCAATGCTTGGGCATTGGTCCTCGCTATGTCTGACGCCGCAGCGGCCAGGCGAACGGTTGACCAGGCAAGACGCCTGAGCAAAACGCTCCAGATCATCGTAAGAACGCGATATGTCGCAGAGATAACTGAGCTATATGAGCTTGGCGCAAACGAGGTAATACCGGAGGAGTTCGAAACGAGCATCGAGATCTTCTCGCGTGTATTGCATCGTTACGGCAGTTCTCGACGCGTTATCGAGAACCAGATCGAGCGGATACGCCGACAGGGGTACGAGATGCTCCGCTCGCCCGCATTGCCGGAACCAGTCGCGGAAAAGCTTGATCTCGGGCTCGCACTCGATTCCTCGGCGACCGAGACAATGACCGTAGAAGAAGGCTCACCGGTCGCTGGAAAAACGCTTGCCGAACTTAATATTCGCGAAAAGAGTGGAGCGACCGTCATCGCCGTTGTACGCGATGGTGATACGAAGGTCAGCCCGGGGGCAAAATATACACTCCGAACCGGCGACCTGGTCATATTGTTCGGCACACCGGAAAAGGTCGAACGCGCCATGCAGATCTTTTTCCCGCCGGATGAGATCCCCGACGCCAGCATTGGCGGTTTTAACCCATGACGAGCAAGATGGTCGTTGTACAGGCTGTTTGCGCAAATGCCGGCCAGTGTTCCCGTCTACAATTTGATGGCAGCATCCCTTTGTAAACAGCCACACTACAATCCTATGCGATCGACACTTTTTCTGTTCATCCTTGCAGTTGCAATACCCGTAAATGCTCAACTAAAAACGTTCAAATGGCAGAGTGAACTTTGCGATCTGAGCGGAACTTATGATGCAAAGAAGTACACGCCGGCCCAGCTTCGCAACACGCTTACGCTGTTGGGGACGAACACACCGCGCATCGATTTCTCAGCGACGGTCTGGAGGTATGACGAGATCGCAGGACTGGACCTTGCTGCACTCGATAGTGAATATGAACAGAAATCAAAGATCATTCGTGACCTCAATATCGTAAAGGTCCCCTTTTGGGAAAAACTTCGCCAGGCCCAGCTGAAAGAAATGCAAGAGTACTATGAGCTTTCAAAGATCACCGCCCAGGCTTACACCGATCCGAAAGTGATCAATTCGTATCGGCTCGCCGAAAGCTGCAAGTTAAAATACGCCGGGCCGCTCATCGCCGGCGGAAACAAATTGATCGAAGCATGGCGGCAGGTGAACCTTGCTTCACAGAAACGAAACGCCGATCCGAAGCGGCTTCAAGATACCTGGGACCAGCAAAATGCATCGCCCGACCGGCTGAAATATGCCCGCGTCGAAACCATGTCATTCGGCTGGTGGAACTGTGCCAACGCATTGCTGCCTCACGACGATGCCGCAAACGACGGGACCGCGGATACCGAATACAAAAAACTTTTCAAACGCGTAAGACAACGCTGCGACGAAGCGTAAAGACGCTTACACATGCTTTGCGGCAGTATTTCGCTGTTTCTCGAAATGCGTAGCCAACTCATTTGCGGCCCGCATCCCGATAAACGGCTTCAGTTCTTCGACCGATGCTCTCGCGATCCGCTCGATCGAACCGAATTCTCTCAACAGCTTCATTTTTCGCTTATCGCCGATGCCGGGTATCTCAGAAAGCTCTGATGTAAAATCGCGCTTCTCTCGCCGTTTGCGATGAAATTCAATGGCTGTTTTGTGCGTTTCCTCACGGATCTGGAGGACGAGTCGAAATGCAAGTGAATTTCGGTCGAATGGGATCGGCCTGTCCTCGCGGCCGCGGATGAGCAGATGCGAAATTTCGCTGTGCCGTTTCGGCGGTTTTACCAGGCCGACGAGCATTATCTGTTCCAGGTCAAGTTCGCGCATTGCGGCCGCGGCGGTCGAGAGTTGGCCTTTTCCTCCGTCAATAAAGATTAGTTCCGGAAGCTGGCCGGCCTCGTCCATGATGCGTTTGTACCGGCGATAGACCGCCTCGTGCATTGAAGCAAAATCGTTCGCGCCTTCGACCGACTTGATTATAAATCGCCGGTATGCGGAGCGGGCCGGTTTGCCGTTCTCAAAGACGACGACGCCCGCAACGTTCTCCGACCCGGAAATATTTGAAATATCGAACGATTCGATCCGCTGCGGGAAATACGAAAGTTCGAGAAGCTCCTGCAACTCTTCGAGCACCTTCTGCGAATCCGGCTTCAGCACACGGAAACGCTGGTCGAACGCAATACGTGCATTGGTTTCGACCAGGCCGATCATGTGGCGTTTTTCACCTATTTTCGGAACAATTATCTGCACACGTTTCCCACGCCGTTCCGTCAGCAGTTTTTCCAGCGTCGCCCTGTCAGAAAAATCGGTCGGCACGTGTATCTCACGCGGCACATAGTCGGTCGAGTAATATTGCGTCAGGATCTCGCCCAAAAAATCCGATCCCGTAAAGCCTTCATCTTCCGGCAGGTCTTCCCAGAAAAATTCCCGCCGCCCGACAATACGGCCTTCGCGCATTGTGAAAAGCTGCAAAGCAAGCCGCACTCCTTCTCGGTGAAAGCCGAAAATATCTATATCGAGATCGGCCGCATAAGCCATTTTTTGCTGTTCGCCCAAGGCAATTACGGCCCTATGGAGGTCTCGATATTTTGCGGCGAGCTCGTATTGGCCTTCTTCCGAAAAATGCCACATCCTGCGCTCGAGATCGGCTGCCAATTCTTTATTCTTTCCTTCGAGCAAGGCTTTGACGTCGCGTGCGGCTTCAAGGTACTCGTCCTGTGTGCAGAGCCCCTTAACACAAGGCCCAAGACATCGTTTCAAATGATATTCAAGACACGGCCGCGGCAAACGCCCGTCAATTTCGAGATCGCAAGTGCGAAGCTGGAACGCCTTGTTAACCAGGTCCAAGGTTCGCCGGGCAAGCGAAGCAGGCAGCATCGGGCCGTAATAGCTCGCTCCGTCCTTTAGTATTTTTCGTGTGATGACCACCTTTGGAAACGGTTCGTTGGTCATCTTCAGGTGCGGGTACTGCTTGTCGTCCTTGAGCATGACATTAAAGCGCGGCTTGTGCTTTTTTATCAGGTTTGCTTCAAGAACAAGGGCTTCGACCTCGTTATCGACGACGATGAATTCAAAGTCTGCAATGAGCCTGTGAAGCTGGCGGGTTTTCCAATCAGCGTTCCTGCTCGATTGAAAGTATTGACGCACGCGGTTCCTCAGATTCTTTGCCTTACCGACATAGATGATCTTTCCTGCCGCGTTCTTGTGCAGGTATATCCCGGCCGCCGTCGGTAGGCGTTTCAATTTTTCGTCGAGCGTCATGCCTATAACTTTTATCGCAAATCGATAGAACTAAATCAAAAAGCCCGCCTCCGCATTTTAGGCGGAGAACGGGCCGTCGCGTGGGCAACGTGAAAATTTTCCTAACGCTGGACCGCTGGTAGCAGCAGGCCTATCAACACGGCAATGATGGCGATGACAACTAATCCTTGACTTGGGAACGGCATAATTTTTATAACTCCTTTCGGTATAAATTCGAGCGGCTCCTTGCAGCGACCTTACTACCGGCCTCTCTCAAATAGTTTGACGACAGGCCAGGCTATTTTTGCCGAAAGAGCCGAACGATCTTTACCGAAGCCCGTGCGTGAGAGGTTGTGTCAAACGTGTCTTAAACTGCGGAGCAGTGGCAGAAAGTAGCCACGGGTGGAGCAAAGCGGAACCCGTGGTTAGGATGAAAACAAGACTCTAAGCCCACGCAGTGGGCGACAGAGAGGCATGTTGCATCTATTGCTGTCAATAATTTAGCGAAAGTCTGCCGCCCGTTACACGGGCTTTGAGATTTAGGCTCGATTAACCCCACGTTTCGCTTTGCTTCACGTGGGCTACAAATATTCCGCTGCTCCGCAGCTTTTTTTAGGGTTTTGAAACAGCCTCTCACGCGGAGGGCTTCAGCATTTTAAATTTGGTCACGAAGCGTTTTCCGTGCCCTGCGTCTCGTGCGTTGACCACGAGGCATCACGCGTCATTGTTCCCCAGCTCGATTTTGTTCGCAGGATCCATTTGACGATGCCCTCAAGGCGCCAAATTGACATAAGCTGCCGGTAGCCAAAATTCTCGACGAATGCACCGAGGATCATCACCCAAAGATGTTTTTTGCGCGGGTAGGTCTGAAAGGTCGCTTCTTCGATAAGTATGGAAGCTATCGAGAGCAGGAATCCGGTGCCAAATGCGAGCAGCCCAAATGCGAGCGCACCCGCGAGGTTGATCGTGTCAAGGAAATAGCAAAGGACAAAGAACAAAAGGCCGGCGAGTTCGACGATCGGACTTACCCCTTCAAGAAAAAGCAGGAACGGAAACGCCAGCCAGCCCACGCCGCCAGAACGCGGATGCCATAACAGCTTGCGGTTTTCCCAAAGGCAGTCGAACAATCCACGCTGCCAGCGGACGCGTTGTTTTCTCAATGTCGATGTTGTCTCGGGTGCCTCGGTCCAGCACATAGGATCGGCAACGAACGAAACGCGATAAGGCAGTTGGTTCAGCCGGTAATGGCGATGCAGGCGAAGCACAAGGTCCATGTCCTCGCCGAGTGATTTGTGACTGTACCCGCCAACGGCGATCACCGCTTCCTTCTTGAACAAACCAAAAGCCCCTGATATAAGAGGCAGCGAATTCAAATGGTCCCAGCCGACGCGGCTCGTTAAGAACGCACGGCTATATTCCAAAACCTGAAAGAGCCCGAGCCAGGTCTTTGGCAGATCGACCTTGGTCAAATTTCCGTCCCTCACACTGCAGCCGTTCAGAATGCGCACATTCCCGCCGACCCCAACCGTGTCCGGGTCGAGCAGAAATGGCTGTACCATCAGCGTCAGGCAATCGCGGTTGAGGATGGTATCCGCATCCAGCGGCATAAAAAGCCCGTACCGGGCACCATTGATCCCCGCGTTCGACGCATCTGCCTTGCAGCCGCCGTTGTCTTTGTCGATCAGCCGCAGGTTGGAATATCGTTTTGACTGAAATACGCCCCGCACCGGTTGGTGCTCTATCCGTTTTCGGAAAGCTGTCGGAATTTCGACAAGATCGAACTCGCGCGCCATTACTTGGAGCGTCTTATCCTTTGACCCGTCATTGACCACCAATATCTCGAATTCAGGATAGTTCAATTGCAGCAACGCCCTGACCGTCGGAACGATCACCGTCTCTTCGTTAAAGGCGGTCACGATCAGGGTTATCGGCGGTTCAAATCCGATCTGCGGACGAGGAAGTTTGTGAATCGATTGCTTGCGGATAAAACGGGGCAGCACCGCCAGCGAGATCGCCGTCAGCGTAAGATAAGTCCCGTTCAAGGCAATGAAGTAGGCCAGAAAGAACCACTGCGCTACCTGGACAAAGTTAGTGAGGTCTGCGTGAAGCATAGTAGGCGCATTTCGGTCAGCACCTGAAGCAAAATGTCGCGGGCAAATTGATTAGGGAGTGTTTCGGTCAACGCCAAAACCCTTTTCTCGGTCATCGCGGGAATGGCCATCAGTGCGCTTGCGGTGCGGTAGCGGACCCACCAATCGGGGTCGTCAAGCAGGTCAATCAGCCGATCTATATCTTCCTCGTGTCCGAGCCGGCCAAGTGTTAACGCTGCATGAAGCCTTATCTCCCAATGCTCGTCCTTTGTCATCTCGCGGATCCGTGTAAGATCGTCGTCCGAATTTACCAGGCGAAGACACGCG
>CAUJFK010000233.1 GCA_963169175.1 Acidobacteriota bacterium
GAAGCCGCGGTATTGCGGGCGGCCATTTCCTCAAGCGCGGCGATCACCTCGGGTTCGGCGAGCGGGTCGGTGATGTTCAGCTTCCGGCCCAATTGAACGTCGGCCGGAATGGAACGGAACAGGTCCTCAGCATTAGAAAGCCCGATGGACTCAAGCATCGTTGCACGTTCCTCGGGCGAGTTTGGTATATATCGCATTTCGATCGTTGAGCTGGGATCCCCGGACCCTGGACTCGAATTCAATTGCAGAATTCGAGGTCCAAATCCCAGGATCTTACAATAAGTTTAGCCCTGGCTGGAAAGATACTCCTCATATTCGACCGCCGAAAGCATTGCATCGACTTCGCCGGGATTTTCCATTTTTACCTTCATGAACCACGCATCGCCGTAAGGGTCGCTGTTCACCTTTTCGGGTGTGTCATTTAGCCCGTCGTTCACTTCGGTCACCTCACCGGCGACCGGCGTGAATATCTCGGAAACCGCCTTGACGGATTCGACCGATCCGAACGACTCGTGGATGCCGAATTTATCCCCAACTCTCGGCAGGTCAATATAGACAACGTCGCCAAGCGAACTTTGGGCATAATCGGTTATCCCAATGCTGGCGGTATCGCCATCTACCAATACCCATTCATGGTCTTTGCTGTATCGTAAGTTTTCTGGAATGTTTGCCATTTTGTTTAATTACTTTGTCTAGATCTCTACTTCGGACGCCGATAAAAAGGCGTTTCGATAACTGCTGCGGTTAAAAGCTTTCCTCGTACATCGATTTTAATTTCTTGACCGATATTTGCAAACTCCGTTGGTACAAAAGCCAGGCCAATATTCTTTTTCAGAAACGGAGCAGGGCTTGCCGATGTAACAACACCACATTTTTCGTCATTTATATAAATATCAAAACCATCGCGGGCGATCCCCTTGTCGATCATTTCGAATCCGACCAGCTTGCGTTTTATGCCCGCTTCTTTATGTGCCGCCAAAGCATCGCGACCGATAAAATTCCCCTTCTGAAGCTTTGTGATCCACCCAAGGCCAGCTTCAAGCGGTATGATGTCGTCGCCAAGTTCGTGGCCGTAAAGCGACATTCCCGATTCAAGCCTAAGCGTATTCCTCGCGGCCAGGCCGGCGGGCAAAATACCGTCCGGCCCACCATATCCGCCGGTTTCGAGCAACTTGTTCCAAAGCTGCTCCGCGTATTCCGGCGCGGCGTATACCTCAAAACCGTCCTCGCCGGTGTAGCCCGTACGCGAGATGATGGCCTCAACACCATCCACACGGCCGGTCGTGAACCAATAATATTTGATCTCGCTCAGGTTAACATCCGTCAAGGCCCGAAGAATTGAAAGCGCTTTTGGCCCCTGGACCGCTATTTGGCAGTAATCGGCCGATGCATTGGTCAGCACGATATCACAGTCGGCCTTGTGCGAGGTGATCCACGCCCAATCTTTGTCGGTGGTTCCAGCGTTGACGACCAGCAGAAGTTTCTCGGGGCCGAATCGATAAACCAAAAGATCATCGACCACGCCGCCCTTTTCATTGGTCAGGGCCGAATAGTGAGCTTGCCCGTCCACAAGTTTTGTTACATCGTTGGTCGTTATTCCGTTGACGAACGGAATCGCATCCGCACCCTCAACCCAGATCTCGCCCATGTGCGAAACATCGAACAATCCCGCGGCGGTCCGTGTTCGCATGTGTTCTTCAATTACGCCGGCCGGGTATTGGACGGGCATATCCCACCCGCCGAAATCCACCATCTTTCCGCCCAGTGCACGATGGGCCTGGTTGAGCGGGGTTTTCTTCAATTCGTTGTCGGGTGTCATCTTTGCTTCCATAGGACTCGAACCGGTGCGTCGCCTGCCGCGTACCGGCAAACTAGAATATCTAATGTCTAAATGTAATTTAGAGCGGGATTTTGCTCAAGTTGGAAACCGGGATTCCGCAAACCGCCGGCAGGCGCTAGCCGGGAAGCCTGCCGACGGCCTCGATTATTTGGTTGCAAAGGTCGATCGAATCAATTATTGAACCTTTTTCCTCGTCGCGGGTCGAACGGTCAAGTTCCATTTTCAGCGGATCCAGGTATCTTTTTGACGCGGCGGCCAGGTCGCGGACAGCTTTTGGGAAACGTTCCGGATCTTTTTTTGCACGTTTGTCGTCCTTATCACGGATCGGGGCCGAGTTTGGGTTGGCGGCAAGATTATCTATATCATCAACCGCCTTTTGGAGGATCTTTTTTATGTCGTTCAAAAGCTCGGAGCGAGCGCCTTTCGGCGGTTCGTCCCACGACGCTGACGATTTTCCGCCTTCCTTCCAGCCGTTGACGTTTATCCCAAGCACACCAAAGCGGCGGTCCATCATCTTTACCAAAACGTCGATACGGGCATCAATGTCCTGGGCATCGCGCACGATCTCGATCTCCTCATCCGTCAGAAAATCGCGGCGCTGTGCGGATATCGAACTGATACAAAACAAGCAGACGAGTAGTGAAACGAGGCCACGGACGGTTCGCGAAGAAATGATTCTCATGGTTTTGTTCTGGCTCTGGGAACCACGCTGTCGCTAAAAAGGGGAGCTATCGCCTTTGTCCGCGCCGCGCGGAGATAGACGATCAG
>CAUJFK010000234.1 GCA_963169175.1 Acidobacteriota bacterium
GCCTTAACAACTACAAACTACTCGATCAGCCTTTCCCGCTCGAGATAATTGAGGTCGAGCCGCTCGAAAAATTTGAGATCGCCCCCGGCCTCGAGGCGGTCGCATTAAAAACGCCGCACACCGAAGAGAGTTTGGCTATCCACCTCCGCGAGCGTGACGGTTCGACGCTCGTTTATACTTCCGATACGGGTTTTACCGAAACTCTCGCTGCATTTGCTCGTCGGGTAGGCCTTTTGGTGATCGAGGCCTCTTTCCCGCACAATAATCCCACGGAGGACCACCTGGAACTGGCCGAAGCAATGTACGTTATCCGCAAAGCAGAACCAAAGCTAGCGGTTCTGACCCATCTTTATCCGTATTGGGACGAAATCGATTTTGGATGCGAGGTTGCGAAGTTCTCGCCGATGGCTGAGGTCGTCCAGGCATTTGACGGGCTAAAATTGGTTGTGCCGCCAAAAGCAAAAACTGAAGAGTAGAAACTAAGATCGGAGGCTCCGCATTTTCAGTTCTAACTCTTCAGTTTTTGGTTTGTCCGAAGACGTTATTTTGAAACACTTCGTTTCGCCATGGCCATCAGTTCATCGGGCATCCACTTTTCGAGAACTTTTTCCTCGGCCTCGGCGATCGACTTGCCGCGGTCGCGCCATTCCTTGACCGGATCGTCCTCGCGGGCAGATTGTTTAGGAAAGTTCTCGACCTGTTCAAGGCTTATGATTATGCCCTGGACCACGTCATTCCAGTCTTCGTTCTGGATGCCGCGGTAAATGACGGGAAGCCCTGCGGTCCAGTCCTCCTCGGGAACGATGTTGTCGTACTCAGGAATGGTCAAATAGGCCGTTTCCGGAAACGCGCCGTCGCCAAACTGGTTGAGTAGCTGCGATCTTACGTCAGCATAAGTACCGCTCGGGTTCGTTTTGCGAATCTCGAGCGCCTGCTTGAAAATATAAGTGACTGTAGGCTGGTTGCTCATAGCTGCGATCTTCGGAACAATCAACAGATTAGCACAAAATCGGCCGGGTATTAACTCTGCCCATTGTATCTATGCGGAAGGCCATCTATCAACTTCATCTATTGCTGGGACTCATCGTTTCGGTTCCCGTGCTCGCCTGGGCCCTGAGCGGCTTTCTTTATGTCCTGCCAAACACGGTTGAGGGCGGGACGGTCGAAAGGATCGATCCCGGCCGTGTGCAAATTGCGCCGCCACAAGCGATGGCGAAAGCAAATGAATTGGCCGAAAGGCAACTGCCCACCACAGCTTTGACACTGTTGATGAAGGACGGGCGGCCTCAGTATCAGGCAATAGGCGGGCTCGGCGCCGACTCGATCTTTGTGGACGCTGAAACGGGACAGGCGTCATTCTCGAAACCGCCAGGCTGGAAGACCCGTTTCTTTCGCGAGGCCCACTTTTACTATTTCTCCGGGAGCTGGCAGGTTGTGCTGCTTCTTGCGTTCTCGGCATTGACGGCACTGTTGGCCCTGAGCGGGATATATCTGAATTTGGCCCGCTGGTCGCAAAGAGTAACCGGCGCCGATCCTAAACACGTGAGATAAGCTGTTGTAAGACTTGCTGTACTGAGAAAAGTTTTGTGCTTCCGGCGACATTCCTATTGCCTAATATCATCAGAATCGCTAGTCTTAATTCGGGCCTAAGGACATATATGAAATTTCTCATCTCGTTTGTTTTCATCATTTCCACACTCACTTTCGCTTATGGCCAAGCTGATCCGTCGCCGATCGTAGAGAAAGAGATCAGGTATAAGGATTGGACATACAAGAACCTTAACGGCGGCGGCGAAACGAACCTGCGACAGTTCGTACATGGGAAAAAGCTCGTAATGGTTGCTTACTGGTCGCCCTGGTGCCCGGGCTGGAAACGCGATGTCGGATTCGTTCAGGCGATGTACGCAAAATATGGCGCGGATGGCCTGGCGGTGATTGGCGTTGCAGAATACGACGTATTAGACAAGATGAAGCAGAATTATGAGCAGAACAAGCTCACATTTCCGTCTGTTTATGAAGCGGCCAATTTGTCCGAGCGAACGAACACGGCCCATTACGCGGCACGTGCAGCGGCGGGTGACACTAGAAAATGGGGAACGCCGTGGTACGTTTTCCTGGAACCTTCGAAAATTCAGGCGGACGGAGACGTGGTCGAGACCAAGCCCTTTATTGTGAATGGCGAACTGGTTCGATCAGATGCGGAAAAGTTCATTCGAGAAAAACTTGGGCTCGCCGCCGCCAGCGGATCGATCGCGTCTCTACACAAAGAGATCGTGGTATGCGGGCCGGAGTCAAAGATACCGTCCCTAAAAAAGCCCTGATCTTTCCAGCCTATTTCGGGAGAACCGCCATCGTGTCAGAAAGCTTCTGGGCCACCTGCCTCAGCGGATCTTTTGCGGCGACAAATTTTCCGGCTATCGCGCTGTCTTCGGAGCGGGCACAGAGGGCGGAAATGCCCTGGATCATTGGAAGATACCTGGTAAGCTGCGGTTTGGTGCGAAAGTCCGATTCAAGCGTCAAAAGGCCTGCCCGCATTCCTCGAATCGCTTCAACCACCTTTTTCTTGTTCGCCTCGTTTGTGTCGAGCACTTCTTGCTTAAGCCGCCGAGACTTTGCGTCTTTGTCGGTATTCTCGATCGTCAATGCCGCCGGGCCAAGTACATCGACGAATTTATTTACGTTAAATAGCTGGTTCGCAACCTTCTGTTTTGCGGCCGCGACAACTGGATTTACCCTGCTGGGCACCGGCTTCGGCGTCGGGCCTACGACCGGCCTGCGTGTTCGCTGACCAGCGGCCGACATTGCCTGCCCCAAGACCAATACCGATACTATCGTCAAAAACCTCGCTGTTCTCATAATCCTATCCCGCCCGTCAATTATCTGGTAAAATCTTATCATATTAGGATATGCGGGAGAGATTGTTGGAAGTAAGCCGCCTCGGCAGGGTTGCCTACGGAGCGGCGCTTGAACTTCAAAAAACACTTGAAACACAGGTGATCGCCGAGCACGGGACCGATCATCTGCTGTTGCTCGAGCACCCGCATGTCTTCACGATAGGCCGCCGCGCCAAAGCGAGCGGCGTGCTGGCAACGGCCGAGATCTTGAGAAACCTCGGAGTCGAGGTTTTTGAAACAGACCGCGGCGGCAAAGTTACCTATCACGGCCTCGGCCAGTTGGTCGGGTACCCGATAATAAGCCTTTCGCCGGACCGCGAAGATGTGCACAAGTATGTCCGTGATATCGAAGAAGTATTGATACGGACGATGGCCGACTTTGGCATCCCGGCATTCCGCATCGATGGGCTGACCGGCGTTCATACGGCCGAAGGGAAGGTGGCCGCGATCGGTGTGCATATAAAACGCTGGGTCACCACGCACGGCTTTGCGCTGAACGTGAATACGGACCTGAGCTTTTACAACTGGATAATCGCCTGCGAGGGCGAACCGGTAACGTCGATGGACAAACTGCTCGGCCGCGAATTGGAGATGGCCGAGGTGGAGGATCGGATCGTTGAGAATTTTGGCGATGTTTTCGGTGTGAAATAAACGTCGGAAACTGGAACTATTGCGGAAGCCCGCGGTTAGCAAGGGCCTGATCCGGAACGACGAGCAAAGGTGGAACCCGCAGGGTTGAGCATTATGCCCTTACGGACGCGCGGGCTTCCGCATTTTTACTTTCAATGGGAGGAATGATGAATAAATTGAAGATCGCTGCTTTTTTTGTACTTATCACATTCGCCTGGAGTTGCGGCGGAACAGACACGGCAACAAATGCGAACAAGAATTCTAATACCGCAAACACTAACACCAAAGCGGACGCAAACCGTCAGACAATAACCATCGCCGAACGTCCGCAAAAGATCAAAGACCAAATGGCCGAACGCGGCCAGCAGGACCAGGCATCGCCGGTTTTAGCTATCGTCGAACCAAAGGCAAATTCGACCGTGAACAATTCGATGGTCAAGGTCAAGCTTAACCTGTCAGGCGATCTGAAGGGCTATGCCCCGCACAAAGACGCGGAAACAGGAATGGGCAATCACATCCACGTGATCCTTGATAATCAGCCGTACGAGGCGTATTACAACCTCGACCAGGAGTTCGAACTGCGTAATGTGGCGGACGGCGAGCACACTATGCGTGTTTTCCCGTCGCGGCCCTGGCATGAAAGCTATAAGAACGAAGGCGCGTTCCAGATGGTGAAGTTTACGGTCAAAGATGGCGGCGGCGACGCCTCGAAACCGACGACGACCAGCAGCGGCAACACAATGGCCAATGCCAACGCTGCCTCAACATCTGAGGGCAAGGCCATGCAGCCTTCGACCGCTGGGGCCGTTGATGCATCGAAACCGCTGCTCACATACAGCCGTCCGAAGGGCGAATACAAAGGAGCGGATGCCGACGCGATCATGCTCGATTTCTGGCTGGTAAACGCCA
>CAUJFK010000235.1 GCA_963169175.1 Acidobacteriota bacterium
TGTATGAAACTATTTTTGTCCGGAGCAATAAACTCAAGCCAGCCTGTAACACCTTGGTGAAAAAGAAGAACAAATACTTGCTTTCCGGAAGCTCGTTCAGTCGCATAGCCCATGCCAAGATAAGGTCTGTTATATGTGCTGATATAAGCTGTTTTGTAATTTTTAAGATCGCTATATCGCGGGGCGACCAAAATATTCCACGCGGCATTTGTCAGCACATCCGGGTCGGCGGGGAATATGGTCCCCTGCCTTGGGTAATGAATTAGAACCTTGATCTGTCCTTTCACGACTTCCACCCAATCGTCCTGCTCCGTGCTGGTCCAGCCGTCATCAAAATTAGAGGTGGAAAATTTAAAGTTGCTCATCCGCGCCGGCTGAGGCCGAATACCTTGACCCGTAGGCGGGGCCTTAACAGGTGGTTGACTCTCGACCACAGGCTTTTTCAAGCTGACCGATTGGACAAAGGCAGTAATAGCATCACTGTGAGTTTGGGTATTGGTCAACGCCATCACGTTCAGCATTTTTCCGTAGCCGCTGACATTAAAAAGGATCACGACACCCTTAACGCCGCCCTTTTCAAATGGAGCTGAACCCATCTCCAATTTCCAGCCCTGCGGATCGGCCGATGGCTGCATCGTCGGAGCCTCCGTAAGGTTTACAGCCTCCTTCACGATCGTCCGCCATGCGGCATCGAAATTCTCCTTCGAATCGCCGAGAGAAGGGACCGATCGGAACAGCGTTATCAGGCTGAAAGCTCCGGCCGACTTGTCTTCGATAGAAAATTGGATCCCGTCCGCACCGGCTTGCCGCTGCCATCCCTGTGGCGGCTGAAAAGTAGCAATGTCAAAGGTCTCAGATTGCTGGGCGAGGCAGTTAGCCGCCGATGACACAAGGAACACGACAAAAAGGAGAATCGATCTTTTCATATCTTATCCTAATTGGACTATCCGTTGATTTCTTCGATCAGAGATCAAGGCCGCGGTTAGAACGCCCTGGAGAAGGGTAACCGCACGGATAGGTTAGCATCATTTCCGCCAAATGTGGGCAAAAATCGATTGTAAGAGTTATGTAAGGAAACGGGTCACCGGCCGGGCCGGTCAGTGCGGTATCTTGTGATAAGCCAAATAGATAGGCACGCCGCAAGGCCACCGGTGCAGTCGATCAGGACGTCGCAATATGACGATGTTCGAGAGACGTTGAGGCTTTGGCCGAATTCGTCGATGAAGGCAACAGCGGCGGTTAACAGAAAGGCCAGAAGAAAGGGATACGGGAGGCGTTTGAATGCGTTCCATGCGAGGGCGGCAAAAAAGGCGTACTCGGCAAAATGCGCGAACTTTCTAATGACCGAATGGATGGCAGTGATCGTCGAGGCAGGCGAATGCGGTAGGAGCCACTTTAGGAGTGGACGGATGATCCGTGAGGTCTCGTCCGAAGAACCGAGACCGGTCCCGAGGCCAAGCACGACAACCAGCCAAAGCACTAACGGCGCATAGGCCGTAAGCCATCTGCGCCGTCCCTCGTTTTTAGTTCCAGCTTCAGCTGGCATTTGCTATTGATCTGAAGTTTACGCCGCCGCGGCGCCGGAAACGACCTCGATAATTTCCTTTGTGATCGCGGCCTGACGGATGCGGTTCATGTTCAGCGTTAAGGTATCGATCAGCTCTGCCGCATTTTTTGAGGCGGAATCCATCGCCGTCATTCGCGAACCCTGTTCCGACGCGACCGATTCAAGCATTCCGCGATAGATCTGAGTTTCGACCTGCTTTGGCAGCAGCCGCCCGAATATCTCCGGCGCCGGCTGTTCGTAGATATATTCAGCCTGCGGCCCGGCGGCAGCCTCATCGTCAACCGCGGTTCTTGGAATTGGCAGCAGTTGTTCGATGACAGCCTTTTGTGACAAGACGGTCTTGAATTCGGTGAAAACAACGAACACCTTGTCGATCGTTTCGTCCTCGGTAAAGGTCTTGATCAGCTTGTTTGCGATCTCGACCGCGTCTGCATGGTTCACCTGGCCGCTGCCCGTAAGGCCGACGTACTCATCGAGAAACTCTACCTGTCTTCGCTTAAAAAAATCGCGTCCTTTTCGGCCAACCGGGACCATTACGGTCGATTTGGCCTCATGCTCCTTTAGGAAAGCCTGCGTCGCCTTGATCACGTTCGCATTGAACGCGCCCGCAAGACCCTTGTCTGCACTGATAAGAACAACTAGATATTTCTCGTCGCTGCGCGCGTCCAGCAGCGGATGTGAGAACTCGCCCGCAATTCTGCCACTCAGATCGCCAAGCACCGCGCTCATCTTGCCCGCAAATGGCCGCGATGCCGTCACACGGTCCTGCGCACGCTTCAATTTCGCAGCCGCCACCATTTTCATCGCCTTGGTGATCTGCTGTGTATTCTTCACCGACTTAATTCGCCGGCGCATGTCTAAGAGGCTTGCCATAACTACCTATACGTTAATAACTCTTCGACCGTCGAACGAATATCTTCCGCGATCTTTCTCATCAGAAACGGAGAAATATCTCTTCCGGGATGCACGGGAACGGTCGTAAACCTGCCATCGGGATGCTTAAGACAAACTCTGTCTCAAGCTGCGGTTCGCCATCTTCAAGCAACATTTCGATTACTTCCTGAAGGTTTTCGCGAAGTTCTTCCAGCGTTTCCGCCTGCGAATGAGCACCCGGAAAACCTGGAACATAACCGACCAACAGGCCCGTTTCCGTGCACTTTTCAATAACAGCCGTAAAGTGATGCATATTCGATCAGGAGCACCCGCATCTTATTCTAGGCCCCGAAGTTAAAATTCACTAAGATCATCCCGATCTTCCCAAATTCCGGCGGCTGCATTCACAGCAGCAAGCCACTCGCTGCGGATCGGTTCCGTATTTTGATCTATAAATTTACTCAAGACTTCAGCAGCAAGCTGATCTTCCGTCTTACCAGTTTTTTTGGCAAGCGAATGAAGAATGCCAAACTGCGATTCTGTAAGTTCTATCGTAGTAGTTGTCATACCGCCATTATACTACCTGATATTAACTCGTCGCCGCTATACTCTCGCCTTTATTCCACACCTGCCCTTAAAATCTTCAACCGCTTCATCACCGAAGCCGTACCTGACTATTCAGCTCATTGGGTCGCACGAACGAACGTGCAGGTCTTTCCGCCGCCGGGATTTTCCTCAAAGATATCGCGTCGGGCAATCCGCTATACTTTGGTTGATGTTCTTCATTCTCTCCGCGAAATTCTTGTCATCCATGTTCACGGTCCCCTCTCGCCAATCGAAATCCTGCACGCTAGGCATCGGCACCGGTACTGGAGTAAGCTGCTTCGGAGTTTCGTCAGCCGTTTTCGGCGTAACCGGCGAAAGCGCGTAAAAGGCTATCATTCCGCCTATAAGAGCGAAAACAAGGGCCGCTCCGATCAAGAGAACGTTTGACCCCTTTGACTCCGTGCCCTCATACGGGTTGCGCCCGATCGGCACGTCCGGGCTCCTATTGCTAAGGAATGCCCCACATCGCACGCACTCCAGAACGCCGGGCCAGTTGACCAGTCCACACTGGCCGCACTTCCTCTTTTCGTTCATCGAAGCTCCTAACTGTTGATCATTGGTCCGGGCCCGGGAAAGATCGGGAAATCGAGGCCTGTTCGATGATAAACCACGCTAGGCAGCCGCAACAACACTTTTTTCAGACCACCGTGTCGCCTTAAAATCTTCGACAGCTTCCTTCATCGAAGCTTTCAGGTCATCGTCGATGGCCTTTTTCTCGCGCATTGTGTTCAAGACGGCTGGGTGCGCTTTTTCCATGAATGCGGTCAGTTCTTCTTCGAAATGTTTAAGGTCTTCGACCGCGATGTCATCGGCAAGGCCGTTGGTGACGGTCCAGATGATCAGCACCTGCTTTTCGACCGGCATCGGCTGATATTGACCTTGCTTGAGGATCTCAGTCAGGCGCTTCCCGCGTTCGAGTTGGTCCTGGGTCGATTTATCGAGGTCGGAGCCGAATTGAGCAAATGCTGCGAGTTCGCGGAACTGTGCGAGGTCAATTCGCAGTGTACCGGCAACCTGCTTCATCGCTTTGATCTGCGCCGAACCGCCGACGCGTGAGACCGAGTTTCCGACGTTAATGGCCGGACGCACGCCCGAGTTGAACAGGTCGGATTCAAGAAAGATCTGGCCGTCCGTGATCGAAATAACGTTTGTCGGAATATATGCCGAGATATCGCCGGCCTGTGTTTCGATGATCGGCAAACTGGTCAGCGAACCGCCGCCGCGGGCATCGGACATCTTCGCCGCGCGCTCCAGCAACCGTGAGTGAAGATAAAACACGTCGCCGGGATATGCTTCGCGGCCCGGAGGACGGCGAAGCAGCAGCGAAATTTCACGATATGCGGCCGCCTGCTTCGAAAGATCGTCGTAGATGGTCAAAGCGTGACGGCCGTTGTCGCGAAAATATTCGCCCATCGCGCAGCCTGAATACGGTGCCAGAAATTGCATGGCTGCCGGGTCCGAAGCGGTGGCGGAAACAACAATAGTGTAATCCATCGCGCCAAAATCTTCCAGCTTCTTCACAACCTGGGCCACTGTCGAGGCCTTTTGCCCGATCGCGACATAAACGCAGATCACGTCTTTGCCTTTTTGGTTGATGATCGTGTCGATCGCAACTGCTGTTTTGCCGGTTTGGCGGTCGCCGATGATAAGCTCACGCTGTCCGCGACCGATCGGGACCATGGCGTCGATCGCCTTCAAACCGGTCTGAAGCGGCTCTTTTACAGGTTGGCGGTCAATGATGCCGGGGGCGATCCGCTCGACCGAAAAATAGGTGTCGGTCACGATCTCGCCTTTGCCGTCAATCGGGTTGCCGAGTGCATCAACAACACGGCCGATCAGGGCGTCGCCTACTGGAACGGACATGATGCGGCGGGTGCGCTTTACTTCGTCGCCTTCCTTGATCTTTTGGAAATCGCCGAACAAAACCGTTCCGACCTTGTCTTCTTCAAGATTAAGGGCAAGGCCGCGTACGCCGTGTGGAAATTCGAGCAGTTCGCCCGCCATGACCTTTTCAAGTCCGTGAATTTCCGCGATACCGTCACCGACCTTGATAACAGTACCGATCTCGTCAACCCGCATGCTTGCGTCGAAATTTTCGATCTGCGAGCGGATTATCTCGTTTATCTCGTTAGCTTTGATTGCTTCCATTCTTGTTTAGAGGACAATTTACAATGAACAATGGACAAAGGTTCTTTCGCTTCGTTGTCCATTGTCCGTTATCCATTGACCAATTCTTCCCTAAGATTTTCTAACTGAGTTCGAACCGACCCATCGTAAATGGTCGAGCCGATCTGGGTAATAATGCCGCCGATAATGGTCGGGTCAACAATATACTCAGGTTTAACTTTCTTTCCGGTCGATCTTGCAAGGCTCGCGATGAGCTCAGCCTTTTCGCCGTCGGTCAGTTCGCGGGCCGCGGTCACTTTGGCAACCGCATTGCCGCTGCGTTCTTCAAGCTCGGTCTCAAACCGTTTAATGATAGCGTTCAGATCGACAAGTCGATTGTTCTGCAAAAGAACACGCAGGAAATTTCCGGTCGTTCGGCCGGGCTGGGCCTTCGCAATGATCTGGTCAAGGATGCTTTTCTTGTTCGCGTACGGGACCGCCGGATTTGAGAACACTTCGGCAAGCTGCTCGTTCGCGGTGAAAAGCATTTCCCACGATCGCAATTCTGACTTGACCACGTCGGTCTCGCCCGTTTTTATGACAACATCCGCTAGGGCGGAAGAATAGCGGCGGGCTATTGTTTCAACACTCATTTCAACCTAACCCCCCGATCGAGGCAATACCGCTTTTTACCAGCCGCGAATCCTGTTCGTTATCGATCTTAGATCGAAGCTTTGCTTCGGCAAGCCGTACGCTTTCGTCAGCCGAAAAACGGCGAAGCTGAACATAAACCTGCTTCTGCAGCCGTCCGACCTCATCGCCGGCCTGGGCCTTGAACTTCTGGACATCGGCCTCGCCATCTTCGGCGATGCGGCGTGTTTCCGCCGCCGCTTCCTCGCGTGCGTTCTTCAGGACCGTGGCTTTTTCACCATCAAGGCCCGCAAGCCTTGCCTCTGCCGAGGTAAGCTGCTTCAGAGCGGCCTGCTTTTCCTCTTCGGCGCGGATCAATTCTGCCCTGATAGCGTCACGCTTTGCCTTGAACGCGTCGCTAAGCGGCTTTTTGACAAGATAGCCGATAACCAGGAGAAAGATCGCAAGATTGAGGAATTTCCAGGCCTCGAACCCGGGAATGTTGAGCCAGGTGTTGTAAAACTTGGTAAAGCCGCCCTCGGCCCCGTGGCTTGAGGCCGCTGAAAGCAACATCACCGTGCTAAATAAGAACGCAAACATATATTTGAGCCGTCTTGACCACGGCGTTCAAAATCAAAATTGTCCCCTTGGAAAAATGGCAGTTGAATCAAGTCAGAACGCTTTGTGTCAGACCTTCAGGATATTCGCTGTGATCTTGTCCGCAAGCTGTTCTGCCTCGGTAACGATCGCCGCCCTTGCCGCCACGACCTGGGCCTCAAGCTCCCCTTTTTGCTGAGCGAGTTCCTGTGCGGTCACGTCCTTGGCCCGCGCCACTATTGCCTGCCGCTCCACTACCGCCGCCGTCCGTTCCTTTTCGATCAACTCGTAACCTTCGCTTCGCGCATCAAGCAAAGCCTTGTTATAGCGGCGCTCTTTTTCTGCCGCTTCGCCAAGGATCTTTTCAGCCTCGGTGCCCTTGCCGCCTTTTTGTTTTTCGCGCTCGTGGATCACCCGGTTGATCGGGCGAAAGAAGGTCCGGTTCAGCACCCACATCATCACAAGGATCAACGCAATGTGAATGAAGATGGTGCCGTCCGGAAAGAGTTGGATCGATTGTGCGGCAAAGGCCAGCAGAAACATAAACTTATACTAAATATCTCTGTTAAAAGTCAGTAAAAATCGGGACGTACCCAAAAGATATAAAGGTATCACGCACCAATTTCACGGTCAAGCGGGCGGCTGGGGTGCATGGAACTCCATAGAAATGTCCTGGTTCTAATGAGTCATAACCACAGGACATTTCTAAAGAGTTCTGACAGTGACGACGTGGATGCGTGTTTTGCAAAGCGGGGAGATTTACCTTATCGTTGAAACGCTCGAAAAATGCCTATTTGTTCATTATTGTCATTTTGCTCCTATGAAAAATGAACTCGCAATTTTTGAAGGTTACAAAATACGGCGCATCTACGATGAACCGACCGAAACCTGGTATTTTTCGGTTGTCGATATTATTCAGGTCTTAACGCAACAACCGAGCTATCAGGGCGCTCGAAATTACTGGAAGGTGCTAAAAAACAGGCTTGCCAAAGAAGGAAGTCAAACGGTTACAAAATGTAACCAGTTGGAAATGCCCGCCGAGGACGGGAAAATGCGCCTTACCGACGTCGCAGACCCGGAAACATTATTAAGGTTGATACAGTCTGTCCCTAGTCCAAAAGCCGAGCCGATAAAGCTGTGGCTCGCCAAGGTTGGTTACGAGCGAATGCAGGAGATCGCCGATCCGGTGCGTTCGCTCAATCGGGCACGCGAAAACTGGCAAAGGCACGGCAGAAGCGAGAAGTGGATCAACCAGCGGATGATGGGCCAGGAAACCCGCAATAAGCTGACCGATTATTGGAAAGATCACGAGATAAAGGAAGGTGAAGAATTCGCGATTCTCACGAATGTCATCCAACAAGGAATGGGCAGACGTGACCGTGCAGGAGCACAAAAAGCTAAAGGGCTTGAAAAGTCAAAATTTGCGCGATCACATGAGCGAGGCTGAGTTGATCTTTACTGCTCTCGCCGAGCTTTCGACACGTCAGATCGCCGAATCTTCAACTGCGAGAGGCTTGGACGAAAACAAGATCGCATCGAAAAAAGGCGGGCGAATAGCGAAACAAGCGCGACGCGAACTCGAAAGCAAAACGGGTAAATCGATAATCAACGGCCAGAACTTCCTTAGGCCGATAAAATCGAAGTAGTCTTTATGGCCGCGAAAACGAGAGCGCCACGCAATCGGACCATCGATCTATCGAGTGATGAAAGTGACAAGTATCTGTCACATATAACACGCGACCATTTTTCAAACTGCCAGAATAAAATAATTTGCCGCGACGCTTTCGAGACTTTGGGCAAACTACCGAAAGGCGAATTCGATCTATTGTTCGCTGATCCGCCTTACAATTTGAACAAAGATTTCGGCGGACGCCGATTCAATCAAACATCCAGCGAAGAATACGAAGTGTGGCTCGATTCATGGCTGCGGCTTTGCGTGCCGCCGCTCAAAAAAACAGCAAGCGTTTACATTTGCGGCGATTGGCGCTCGGGAACAGCTATCGAACGCGCCGCGTCACGATACTTCAAGCTGCAAAATCGAATAACGTGGGAACGTGAAAAAGGCCGTGGTGCAAAGGCGAACTGGAAAAATTCGTCCGAAGATATTTGGTTTTTTACCGTCTCCGACGATTACACTTTCAATCTCGATGCGGTAAAACAACGCCGCCGCGTGATCGCCCCATATCGTGAAGATGGAAAGCCGAAAGACTGGAACGAGACCGGCGACGGCAAATTCCGCGACACGCATCCTTCGAACCTGTGGACCGATATTAGCGTTCCTTTCTGGTCGATGCCGGAAAACACCGACCACCCGACACAAAAGCCGGAAAAGCTGTTGGCAAAGATCATTCTGGCAAGCACAAACCCGGCCGATCTGATATTGGACCCATTTGCCGGCAGCGGCACGACGGCTGTCACAGCGAAAAAGCTAGGCCGCAATTTTCTGGCGATCGAATTGGATGAGCATTATTGTTTGCTTGCCGCCAAACGGCTTGAAATGGCCGAGACCGATAAAACAATACAGGGATTCGGCGATGGAGTGTTCTGGGAAAGGAATAGTCAGAACCGCCTCGCGTGAGCGGGTGGGTTCTTGCTGCTGCGCAATGACAAAGTAATACTAAGCTGGTCTGGTTGTTCGGGCGAAAAGCAAGACGACGACCCACCCGCTCACGCGAGGTGGTTCTGACTTGCGGCTTGTGCTAAATATTGTTTTATGAAGATCGCAACCTGGAACGTCAATTCGATCAATATTAGAATGCCGCAGATGATCGGCTGGCTTGAAGGCAAGGACATCGATGTGATTTGCCTTCAGGAGACAAAGACCGTTGACGAAAATTTTCCGCTTCAGGCGTTGCGGGAGGTTGGGTACGAAGCGGCGTTCATGGGGCAGAAGTCTTATAACGGCGTCGCAATTTTGTCGAAGCATCCTATCAAGGATGTGCAGCGGAATTTCCTCGATGACGATGATGAATCACCCAAGCGGATGATCGCCGCAACGGTCAACGGCATTCGCATTGTAAATACGTATATCCCGAACGGAACTGAGCTATGGACCGATAAATTCACGTTCAAACTCGACTGGCTTATGCGCCTGCGCCGTTATTTCGATGAACACTGTTCCGTCGAAAGTGATGTCCTGCTTTGCGGCGATTTCAACGTCGCGATGGAGGAACTCGACGTTTGGAATGCCGCGCAGTGGGAAGGAAAGCTCCATTTCACCAAAACCGAACGGGCCGCGATGTACAACGTCAAACAATGGGGTTTTGTTGACCTGTTCCGCAAAATGAATCTCGGCGCACAGGAATTCTCCTGGTGGGATTACCGCGAAGGTGCCTGGCAGCGAAACCGCGGCCTGCGCATCGACCACATCTGGGCCTCGCCCGCATTGGCCGCAAAATGCATTGATTGCCACATAGATAGATCTACCCGCGCACTCGAAAAACCAAGCGACCACGCCCCGGTCATTGCCGAGTTTAAGAAATAGTCGCCAAAATTTCTTCAAAATCCATCCTCGACCAACTTGACCGAGCTTGTTCGGGCCCGGTCTTTTGCGTTAAGTTGATCGTCCCTGCCCCAAATGCAGCTGAATTGTCGTTTTTAGTTGTTAGAGAGCAATAAATCGTCTATCTATTTGTTGCTCTATCAATAACCGGAGGAAACTAAGATGATGAATGCAGCTACCGCTGTCAGCGACCGCGAGACCATTGCGGCTACTATTCAACAATATATCGACGGCGGAATTTCGGGCCGAAGTGATGAAATGAAGCCCGCGTTTCATGAAGGCGCGACGATCTATGGCTATATCGGGCCGGACCTTTTTGGCGGGCCGATACAGGGCTTATTTGACTGGAACGACGGCAATGGCCCGGCGGCGAGATTGAGGTCGAATATCGCCGCGATCGATATCGAAGGCTCGATAGCTACAGTCCGCCTTGAACTCGACAACTGGACGGGACATAAATTCACGGACATGTTCACGATGCTCAAGACGGACGGCGAATGGAAGATCATCAGCAAGGTCTTTTATTTGCATCCGGAAGATTGAGGGTTGTTTGCGCGGCGCTGTAAAACCGTGTACCGGCGGGAGCAACAAACTGAAGTTTGTTGGACAGAGGAGAAAATAATGAAAATTTGCTCACGGATTATTGCAAATATTTGGCTTGGGGGTTTGATCGTTGTACCGATCTTGCAGTCGGTGCAGCCTTCGGTTGTCGCGGCCCAAAGCGCCGCGGGTTTTGATGTTGTTATTGCCAACGGGCGTGTGATGGACCCGGAATCGGGCCTTGATGCGGTTCGTTTTGTCGGTATTCGGAAAGGAAAGATCGCGGCTGTTTCGACGCGGCCTTTGCGTGGGGCGACGGTGATCGATGCCAAGGGCTTAGTTGTGGCGCCCGGCTTTATCGATCTTCATTCACACGGCCAGGACGACGAGAATTATCGTTACAAGGCGCGCGACGGCGTGACGACCGCTTTGGAAATGGAGGTCGGCGCTTCGCCGGTTTCCGCGTGGTACGCCGACCGCGAGGGAAAGTCGCTTATCAACTTCGGTGCAACGGTCGGCCATATCGCGGCAAAGATGGCCGTGATGAAAGACAGCGGACAATGGCTGCCGCGCGATAACGCGATGAATCGCCCGGCGACGGCCGATGAGGTCCGACAGATAGCGGAAACTATCAGGCACGGCTTGGACGAAGGCGCGCTCGGTATCGGCTTTGGAATTAACTATGTGCCGACGACGACGCGGAAAGAGGTGTTCGATCTTTTCGCACTTTCGACAAAGTACGGCGTCGCGAATTATGTCCATGTCCGCCACGCCGGATCTATCGAACCGGGCAGCGGAGTCGGTGGAGTGCAGGAAGTTCTCGCCGACGCCGCCGGGACCGGTGCATCGCTTCACCTTGTGCACATTACCAGCACATGCTTGCGGCAAACGGCTACCTGTCTGCAAATGATCGAAGGCGCGGCCCGGACCGGCGTTGATGCAACGACCGAAGCCTATCCATACACCGCAACTCAAACGCGGCTCGACTCGGCGATATATAACGACGGCTGGCAAGAGAGTTTTGGCATTACATACAAGGACCTGCAGTGGGTGGCGACCGGCGAACGATTGACGGCGGAGAGCTTCGCCCGCTATCGCAAGGAAGGCGGAATGGTCATCGGCCATGCGATCCCGGAAGAGATCGCGCGAATGGCCGCCGCAAACCCGCGTGTTATCGTTGCCAGCGATGGATTGATAGATAAGGGCAAGGGACACCCGCGCGGCGTCGGCACATTTGCACGCGTGCTTGGGGTTTATGTTCGCGGGCAAAAGGCGTTGTCGCTGATGGACGCGATCCGCAAAATGTCGCTGCTTCCGGCAAAGCGTTTGGAAAAGGTTGTTCCCGCAATGCGATCGAAAGGCCGCATAAAGGTCGGCGCCGATGCCGACATCACCATTTTCGACCCGGCAACCGTCATCGACCGCGCAACATTCGAACAACCGGCGCTATACTCCGAAGGCATACGTCATGTACTGGTCGGCGGCACCTTCGTCGTCCGCGATGAAAAGATCGTCAAAAACGTAAAACCGGGCAAGGCAATCCGGCGTTCGCAAAGGTGATCGAGATCCGGCTGGCTTGCCGGACCGGCCAGCGATATTCGGGAGGCAATATGAGCGAGAGTATCATCAGGCAAATTTCGGATGGCCGCACTGACCTTGTGTTCGATCATCTGGCGTCGGGCAACACGGCGGATTCGACCGACAATGGCGGAACCTCGCTTATAAAATGGTGTGCATATTACGGGGACGTGAGCGCCATCAAGTTTCTGCTCGCCAATGGCGAGTCGATCAGATCGCTGGGCGACAATCTCGATCTCAACGGGGCGGCATTTCATGGACACTGGCGGCTGTGTCAATTCCTGATCGAGCAGGGCGCGGACGTGAACAAACCGCTGGCCGATACCGGAGAAACGCCGCTGCACGCGGCCCTCTGCACCAACAACCGTCTGGCCCACGACCTTGTTCTCAAAGTGCTGTTCGCCAATGGTGCGAATCCCAATACCGTGACTAACTTCTCTGCTGAAACCGGAGGCTTCATGCGCGATTGCAGGACAAGGGGTGAAACTCCACTGCACCGAGCCGCAGCTTTCGGAACCGAGGAAACAATTAAGATGCTGCTCGATGCGGGAGCAAATATTGAAGCAAAAGATATGAACGGAGACTCGCCGCTGAGTTGGGCGAGCTGGTATCTGCGGCCGGACACGATTCTCAGATTGCTCTGTTACGGTGACTTTTCGGTTCGCCCAAACAGGCGCTCGATGGCCGCAAACCTGCTCGGCGAGCCGCACGATAAGTAGTAGGTTTTGCCCAAGTTTGACACAGCTTGATGAGGTGGGCGAACGGACTGATTTCAACAGAACGCCGGTTTCGTTATCTTTCTGTGCTGTGAGAATGGCGTTTGGCTCACCGGCTCGATGTTTGAGCCGGAAGGCAGATACCCGCTGACGACAAAAACCATGAAACGATGCCCTGAATGCAGGCGGGATTATTCGGACGACACGCTGCTGTATTGTCTTGAGGATGGAAATGCGCTCGTTCAAGGCCTAGTGCCGGCACCGGATGGGCCGGCGACGGCGATCTTGTCAGAGCCGCCTGCGTCAGCGGGCGGCCAGTTCGTTGGCGAGCCGACAACTGAGATCCTGTCAGAACCGCCTGGGTCAGCGGGCGGCCAGTTTGCGGAGTCAATGACGCGACCGCAGATTCACACAACAGATCAGACCGCTATATTCGCGCATGGAGCGGAGGCGGAGCCTCAAGAGACGTTGGGTGGCTTATCGGAAAGGCAGAGCCTTTCCGCAAATAGGGCGGCACAGCCGCGTGGGAAAGTAGGCAGTAGGCAGTGGCAGTTGGCGGCGGTCGGAATTGTCGCGTTGTTTGTGGTTGGCGGATTCTTTGCTTACAAATATCTCGCTCCAGCGAAACAGATCGAATCCATCGCGGTGATGCCGTTTGTTAATGAAAGTGGAAATGCGGATGTTGAGTATCTTTCGGACGGGATGACCGAGACGCTCATCAAGAGCTTGTCGGAATTGCCTAATTTGAATGTCAAACCGCGTTCGTCGGTCTTTCGTTACAAAGGCAAAGATACCGATCTTAAAACTATCGGCAGGGAGCTTAATGTCGAGGCGATATTGAACGGCATAGTGATTCAGCGGGGCGAACAGTTGACGCTGAGTTTGGAATTGATTGATATCCAAAACGACAAAGTGCTGTGGACGGAGAGCTACGCTCGTAAGCAATCCGACCTTGTTTCGCTGCAAAGCGAGATCGCCAAGAATGTTTCAACCAAACTCAAATCAAAACTTTCCGGCGCGGACGAAGCGAAAGTAACGAAGACCTCAACCGTCAATCCCGAAGCCTATCAAGCGTATTTGAAAGGACGTTATTATTGGAATCGACGAACGGCTGAAAATCTCAAGAAGGCGATCGAGCAATTCAAAGCTGCGACTGACCGTGACCCGAATTACGCCCTCGCATACGCAGGACTTGCTGATTGCTATGTTGTATTGAATCAATATGCAGGAACGCCGTTGACCGAAACGATACCCCAAGCGAAGGCGTACGCTGAGCGTGCGATTTCCATTGATGGACAATTAGCGGAGCCCCACACATCGCTAGGTGTCGTCAATGAACAGTTGTGGCAATGGTCGGAAGCTGAGCCGGAATTCAAGCGAGCTATCGAACTTAACCCAAATTACGCAACTGCGTTTCATTGGTATGCTGCTTTCCTAAGAAATACCGGACGGACGAATGAAGCTGTCCCGTTGATCATGCGTGCACAAGAAATTGACCCGCTTTCGAGCGCCATCAACAGCGAGGTCGCGGTGATCTACCTAGTCCAAAACAACTATCAAGCCGCAATTGAAACCTGCCTCAAAATAATTGAACTCGATCCCGCGTTTTCAAACGCTTATCAGTATTTGGGCCTATCTTATTTCAAAGTGGGGCGAAACGCCGAGGCACTTATAGCTTTAGAAAAAGCAGTCGAACTGAGCAAAAGGGACGGCGAGAAACTAAGGTATTTGGGATATGGATTTGCTATCGAAGGAAAACGCGTGCAAGCGTACGCCATTCTCAAGGAGTTAGAAGAGAAGTATGTGAAAAAGGAAGCAAACGGACGCGATGTCGCCAGTGTATATGCGGGTTTAGGTGAGAAAGACAATGCATTTGAATGGCTTGAGAAGGACTTTCAGACCAAAGCGGGTGAGTTTTTGCCGATGACATGGGAAATCCCTTTTGAATCTCTCCGGGACGACCCTCGATACAAGGATCTACTGAAACGGATGGGTTTGCCGGAATAGAATTTTATGAAACGATGCCCTGAATGTAGGCGGGATTATTACGACGATACGTTGCTGTATTGTCTCGAAGACGGCAACGCGCTGCTCGAAGGTCCGGCCATGTCAGAACCGCCTGCGTCAGCGGGCGGCCAGTTCGATGAGCCTCAGACCGCTATACTGCACTCGACGGCCGCTCCGGGCGAATCTCCGACTCGTGCGCAGATCCATACGACGGAACAGACGGCCGTTTTGCATCGCGGGGCGGAGGCGGAGCCTCGGGGATCTTTGGGTGGCCTTTCGGAAAGGCATAGCCTTTCCGCACATCGAACGGCAAAGCCGCTGATCGCTGCGGTCGTTGCGGTCGCTCTTTTGGTCGGCGGGTTCTTTGGCTACAAATATCTTTCCCCAACCAAGCAGATCGAATCGATCGCGGTGATGCCGTTCGTGAATGAGAGCGGGAATGCGGATGTTGAATATTTGAGCGATGGAATGACGGAGACGCTGATCAGCAGTTTGTCGAATATTCCTAATTTATCGGTAAAGGCAAGAAGCACGGTTTTTTATTACAAAGGCAAAGAGGCTTCGCCGAAGAAGATCGGTGAAGAGTTGAAGGTGCAGGCGGTTTTGTTGGGAAGGGTTTCCCAACGCGGTGATGACCTGAAATTGAGTCTGGAACTCGTCAACACAGAGACACAAGACGTGATCTGGAGCGAACAATACAATCGCAAACAATCTGACCTAGTCTCATTGCAGAGCGAGATCGCGAGAACCGTTTCGGATAAACTGCGTTCGAAACTAACGTCGACCGAACAGGACCGGGTAGCCAAGACCAACACGACCAGTTCCGAAGCACAGCAGCTTTACCTAAAAGGGCGTTTTCATTGGAACAAACGAAATACAGAAGACTTTCAAAAAGCCAGAGAGTATTTCCAGCAAGCGATCACAGCCGACCCGAACTACGCACTCGCATACGCGGGACTCGCCGACACTTTGGCATTGATGCCGTATTACGGCAATTTCAGGCCCAGTGAATATATGCCTCTGGCAAAGCAGGCGGCACAAAAAGCCCTCGAAATTGACCCAAATCTGGCGGAAGCACATGCCTCGCTCGGTCAGACACTAAGCAACTATGATTATGATTTCAAAGGTGCTGAGAAAGAGCTAAAGAGAGCGATCGAACTCGACCCTAAGTACCCGTCTGCTTATCAATGGCTTTCAGAGGTCTATCATTGCTCGGGAAATGGCGACCAAGCGCTATCGGAGATAAATAAAGCTCTGGAACTTGACCCGTTGTCGATGGTCATTAATAACCAAAAAGGCAGGGTAATTGATTTTGGAGGTAAGCGGGACGAAGCAATTGCTCAGTTCAAGAAAACCATTGAGTTGTTTCCGGACGCCCCGAGTCCTCGTAATAACCTCGCCGACGTTTATGAAGCCAAGGGAATGTATTCCGAGGCCGTTGAACAACGCCTAATCCAGATCAAACTACTCTTTGGCGTTAGTCCAGAAAACATTAAGGACCTCCAACTCGCTTTTGAAAAAGACGGTTATAAGGGTTTTGTGCAAAAACAAATAGACATTCACCTGGACAGTCAGAGATCGAGTTTGGAGAAGGATAAAAGTGCTTATCTGGCGGCCTTTCGAATTGCGGAAACCTATGCCCGACTCGGGGACAAGGATAAAGCGTTTGAATACCTAAACAAGGCGTATGACCAACGCGAACCGCAGATCGCAGAACTCAAAATTCGATTGCCACTTAAGTCTCTCCGAGACGACCCGCGATTGACGGATTTGGTTAGGACAGTTGGGTTTCCTGACTAGAACGTAGCCTATGAAACGATGCCCAGAGTGCGGTCGCGAGTACGACAGTACGATGATGTTCTGTCTGGATGACGGGACAGAATTGCTCTACGGCCCGGCATCGTATGGCGGATCGGCTTCAGGCGGAATGCGGTCGGCATCGGGAGCCGCGCCGACCGCGTTCTTGTCCGGGGATGAACCCGCAACGGCGATACTTCACTCGGAAGCTCATTCTCAGAAAGCATTTCCAGCATCGCCGAATAATCTTATCGGTGACCTTACGAAGCTCGTCGGACGTGAAAAGGAGATCGCGGAGATCGAAGCTTTGCTGAACCGCGGGAACATTCGGCTTTTGACGATGACCGGCGTCGGCGGAACGGGCAAGACGCGGCTCGCGCAGGCCGTCGCATGGCGGATGCTTCTGAGCTTTCCCGACGGCGTCTATTTCGTCAACTTGGCGCCGATAACTGATGTCAAGCTGGTAGCTCCCATGATCGCGCAAACGCTTGGCGTAAAAGAGTCGGGCAGCGGGCCGATCCTTGATGCGTTGACGGATCATTTCGCAGGGAAAAAGATGCTGCTCGTTTTGGATAATTTCGAGCAGGTTACTGGTGCCGCACCGGACATCGGGAAATTGATCCTCACGTCCCCGAATCTTACGATTTTGGTCACAAGCCGCGAGCTTCTGCGTTTGAGGGCGGAACACGAGTTTGCCGTTTCACCGCTTGCCCTGCCGTCAGACGATGAGCGTTTGTCTGTGGCCGCACTGTCCGGTTATGAATCGATCAGATTTTTTGTCGAACGGGCCAGGGACGTCAAGCCGGATTTTGCGTTGACCGAGGCGAACGCACCGGATGTCGCGGCGATCTGCCGCAGCCTCGACGGCCTTCCGTTCGCGATCGAACTCGCGGCGGCACGCATAAAGCTTTTCGAGCCCCAGACGATCCTGTCGCGGCTTTCAAGTTCTCTTAAATTTCTGACCGGTGGAGCAAAAGATCTGCCCGAACGACGCCAAACGATGCGCGGCGCGATTGCGTGGAGCTACGACTTGCTCAACGCGGATGAAAAGCAGCTTCTCGATTGCCTGTCGGTCTTTGCGGGCGGCTTTACGATCGAATCTGTGGAAGCTGTCGGCGCGGACCGAGGCGGTGAAATTCTTGATACTGTTTCCTCCTTGCTCGACAAAAACCTGATCGAGCGGATGAACCAGCAAGGCGGCGAGCCGCGTTTCCGCATGCTGGTCGTCGTGCGCGATTTCGCGTTCGAAAAATTAGAGCAAAGCGGCACGGTCGAAGAGGTCAGACGGCGGCATGCCGCTTTTTACGCCGATCTTGCGGCCCTCGCCGAAACGGAACTACGCGGCGCACGGGCCGCCGAGTGGATGGAAAGGCTCGAACTGGAACATGAGAACTTAAGAGCGGCATTGAATTGGTCGGCGGATACCGAGCCGGCGACCGCACTCAAGATCGCGGCGTCGATCCAGCGATTTTGGTGGCGGCGCGGACACCTTTCGGAAGGCGTCGAGTGGACGCAGCGGATCCTTGATGCAAACGGCGAAACGGCCGATCCAACATTGCTTGCGTCAGCCTATCGCGGCATCAGCAGTTTGAGTTGGAATCGGGGCGATTTCGACGCCGCCGTGGCCTTTGCGGCAAAGGGATTGAAGATCGCGCACGAAACCGGTGAAAAGAAACTTATAATCAACGCGCTTCACAGCGTCGGAACGGCTAAACACAACAAGGGCGATTTTGCAGGCGCGCAAAAATTCTTTGAGGACGCTTTGGCAATGGCTCGCGAAGCAGGTGAAACTTTTGAGGCTGCCGAGCTGGCGAATGCCCTTGGCGAGCTTGCTCGGCATCGCGAAGATTATTCGGCGGCGCAAAGGCTGTACGAAGAAACCCTCCTGCTCGCGAGGCAAAACGGATTCCAGCACCTTAACATGCTAGCCGCGATCAATCTTGCAGCGGTCGCATGCGAGATGAAGGATTATCAGGCCTCGCACGAACACACGCTCGAATCGATGAAGATCAGCGAGGAGATGGGAAGCAGCGTCAGTGTCGGCTACGCGCTCGAACGGTTTGCCGCACTCGCGGTGATCGGCGGCGAGATGGAAAGGGCGGCCCGCTTGAGCGGCGCGATGGAAGCGATATACGATGCGGCCGGATATAAGATAGAGGAGGTCGATCGCCTGTTTTTGGAACGCTATCTTGACGAAGCCCGCGCGGCGATCGGGGAAGATCGTTTTACGCTTGCCCAGCGTCAAGGAAAGTCGCTGTCCGTAAAGGACGCGATAGCTCTTGCCCGCGAAGACGAAAATGAGTGGCGGTCAACAAAGGCGATGAATCGCGCCAGCCGCGATTCGCCTTTGGCGGCGACAACCATTCGAACACAGACCTTCGTTCGACCTTCGGAAAACTTTTCTCCAACCATAACGGCCGAGAGCGTTTCGAGTGCCGAATATATTGTTCGTGAAGTAAAGAAACACAGGCGGGCGTGGCTCGCGGCCGCTGTGCTGTTGGTTGTCGTGCTTGGCGGGATCGGTTATCTGGCCCTGCTTCGCCCCGAACCGATCAACTCGATCGCCGTACTTCCGTTCGTAAACGGCACCGGAAACTCGGATAATGATTATCTGTCAGACGGCTTGAGCGAAAATCTGATAAACGATCTTTCGCGATTGCCTCGGTTGAAAGTAATCGCTCGCAGTTCGAGTTTCAGGTATCGCGGCGAGAACGTAGATATTCAGGATGCGGCCCGGAAGCTCGGAGTCGGGGCAATACTGACCGGGCGCGTTAGCAGGCGTGGCGATGATCTGCAGATCAGCGCTGAACTTATCAATACGGCAGACAACACCCGAATCTGGGCCGATGTTTACAACCGAAGCGTGTCTGACGCTATG